>NZ_JAAHGK010000826.1:0-3530 GCF_010672505.1 Okeania sp. SIO2B9
TTTAAAAGAGAATGGTACAAACAAAAAAGTCTATCTTCATAATTTTTTTTAAATATAGCTACTTCAATTTATTTCAGATAGTTTTATCTATCATTTTTCTCCTTTTGTAATATTTTTCCCTCTTCTTCCTTCTTCCTTACTTCATAAAATATTTTAAAATATAGCTACTTCAATTTATTTCAGATATTTTTATCTATCATTTTTCTCCTTTTGTAATATTTTCCCCTCTTCTTCCTTCTTCCTTCTTCCTTCTTCCTTTTAAAAGATCCACTCAGGGGTTCTATAAAAGAAACCTCTCCTTTTCTTCTGTTTCAGAAGTTAATATACTCTGATTTTGAGCAACTTGACGCAGCACTTCCAGGTTTTGAGCTATACCAATAATAGTTGGATACTCAAATAAAAGCTTTAAATTGAGTTCCTTCTCAAAAGTCTGTCGCAAGCGAGAAATAACCTGAGTTGCCAATAGAGAATTACCTCCCAGCTCAAAGAAATTATCATCAACTCCTACCTGGGACACCCCTAACACTTCCTGCCAAATTTGAGCAATTTGACGCTCAGTCTCATTTCTAGGTTTCACTCTTTCTTGAGTAGAGCGACCCAAATTACTCTGAGAAAGTAAATCTATATCAATTTCCCCTTCCTTAGTTAAAGGTATTTCTGCCAACTCCACTACAGCATAACTACTAGGTTTACCCACCGCATCCTGTACCTGACGTTCCACAACACTCACATTGGGTTTACCCTTACCATTAGTAGTAAAGTAAGCTGTTAATTGTTGCAGAGTATCCGATACAGTAGTAAACCTGCGGATATTAAGATTACTACCATCCAAACCCACCATTAAGTATGGTTGGTCGTAGCATAAACTAGCTAATAGTGAAGACATACCTTGAGATAATCCCACAGCTAAATATCCCTTAGCTTGAGTTAACTGCTTCATCTGATAACCCCGACTCATCCCCATTTCATCCCACATACTCCAAGCTAAACAATAGCTCTGTAACTGACCCCGATCGCGTTGATAGTAACAGAAAGCATCCAAGAAACTATTAGCTGCTGCATAAGCTCCCACCGTTGTGCCACCAAAGAAACCATTAATAGAGGAAAAGTTGATAAACAAACTCTTTGGTTGCAATTCTGGCAATTGATGTAATACCCAAGTTCCTAATAATTTAGGCCGTAACACCTCAGCTAAACTTTCTGGTGTTTCCTCTATCAGCAAACGCTCTTGCATCAACCCTGCTAGATGAATCACCCCATCCAGTTGTTGAGTGTTCCATCCAGACAAGGTTTGCTGTACTACCTCCTGCACTGCTTTTTGATTTGCAATATCTATCCCTTGGTAAATCACCTCACCATCTAATTTTTGTAATTGTTGGTAACCTTTGATTTTCTCTGCTAGTTTACCTCCTTGCTGTAAATAACTTTCCCAACTTTTACTATCTGGTAAAGAAGTTCGCCCTAATAACAACACTTTAGCCTGATAATGTTCCAGGAGATACTTAGCAATTTCAACACCAATTCCTCCTAAACCTCCACTAATAAGGTAAGTTCCTCCTGCTTTGAATGGTAACGGTTGTTTAGGTTTTGAAGGTAGGTCAATTTTCTCCAAAGCTGATACCCAACGCTCTCCATCTCGATAAGCAACTTCTGAATCTTTAGCATCAATAGTTAATTCCTGAAGGATGCGATCGCTATTGACTTCTAATGAGTTTTGTGGTAAGTCTAGATGCCGACATTGCCACTGGGGGTTTTCCTGGGGAATAGTTTTTAGTAAACCTGGTACTGTTGCTTTTTGATAGGAAATTGCTTCTTGGGGATTTAGAGACTGACTATTATTGGCAACATACAACAGTCGGAGTGGATAATTTTGGTTTTGATTACCGAAAGTTTGTAGCAGGAATAAGAGACTGTAAATACCTGTTTGTTGTGCTGTTTCTATAATTTCTGTTCAGTAATTTTTCCAGTATATTTATCATAATGCCACAGGTGAATAATTGCTCCAATTTTGATATTTTCTGCTGCTAAAGATTCGTACAATTTTTGATAATTTTCTTGAATATATGGAGCAATTATATAGTGATTATTACTAACTTTTTGAAAAGTTTCTCCTAATTCTATTTCCACATAAGGGTGAGAATTTTTTTCTAACTTTTGGCAAAACTGTTGACCTAATCCTAATTCATCTAAAAATACTAAAATTACTCCGATTTTTGCTAATTTTTGTGGTTGATAATTTTCTTGTTTTCGTCCCCATATTTTTTGATAAAACCAATCAGGAATTGTGTTGTTATTTTCGGTAATTAAATCTACCCGCTTTAAAATTTCTTTGAATTCTCCTGTGGCAAATTTTTGACTGAGTTGAGTTCGTTGAATCTTACCAATAGAAGTTTTGGGAATTAAGTCTTTGTCTAGAGGAATTAAATAATCTGGATTAATTCCCATACGTTTTATCACCTGTTCTCTAATATTTTTCAATAAAAATAATAACTCTCTATCTTCGTTTTTTTCACTATTGAAAAATATCGCTAATTTATCCGTATTACTATTAGCTTCTCGCACAGCACAAGCTGCGGTGTAAGAAGCTTCTATTTCTGGTAATTCCTCTACCACCGATTCTATTTCATGGCTATAGTAGTTTAAACCGTTGATAATAATTACATCTTTTTGTCGTCCGGTAATAGTTAAACTTCCATTCTTGAGAAACCCTAAATCTCCCGTATTAAACCAACCATCTACTGTAAAAACTTCTTTATTTGCTGTTGGATTTTGATAGTAACCTGATGTGACTGATGCACCTTTTACCTGTAAAAAGCCAACAACTCCTTCACCAACTACTTGTTGATTTGCATCAACAATTCTCAAACAAGTACCCGCAATTGGTAGACCAAGTTCAACAAACTTATCTTCATCAGATGAAGATTCCAGAGAAAAACTATTAGACCATGTAATTCCCGAACAAGTCTCGCACATTCCGAAAGCTGGATGAATAGCTTTAGTCGATAAACCATAATAACTTAAAAGTTTGAGAAAGTTTCTAGCAGTTTTAGTAACTATTGCTTCTCCTGCATTTACTAAAAATCTCATGGAAGACAAATTCCAGTGTCGTTGTTTAACCTCTTCTGCGCGATCGCCAATCATAGTAAATGCAAAATTTGGTGCCCAGCTAATTGTAGCTTGATAACAGTCAATTAAATCTAACCACTTGAGTGGATTTTGCAATATCAATTGTGTCGGTACATGAATCTGCTGACATCCTAGGTCAACTGCCATAATACTCAGAAATACCAATGCTCCCACATGATCTATCGGCATCCAATTCAAAGTCACATCCTGACTAGAAAATTGGTTCATGGCAATTGTACCAGCAGACATACTCAATAGCTTGCTGTTTTCCTGCATTACTGCTTTAGGTATCCCAGTGCTGCCAGAAGTTAACAGCAAAACTGCTAGGTCTTGTGGTTGACTTTTATAAATATTTGTATCTGGTGCAAAACCTCGTAACTGTTCCAAAGTTTCAACCACAGACA
>NZ_JAAHGK010000827.1:0-3527 GCF_010672505.1 Okeania sp. SIO2B9
TAGAGTGGCAAATTACGGCTCTAGATAACTTGAAGCGTCGGGGTGATTAACTGTTAAACTTAAACCGTAGAAAATAGTTGTAAAATTTACACTCATTGTTGTAATATTAAATAGGTAACAATAAATTATCAAAAAAGCGAATAAGTGAATGCGACTTGTTGATAGACATATTATTAACCGAACACATAACTTTTGGCGAGTTTGTGATGAATTAGCCTTTAAGTCGAAAAACTTGTATGATTTGGCTAATTATTATTGTCGTCAGCATTTTTTCCAGTCCTCAAAAAGCCTGGATTTAACTAAACTGTACCACGCCACCAAAGATAGCGATGCTTATAGAGCATTACCAACTAAAGTATCAAAACAAATAATCAAATGCTTGGTGGCCACTTGGCGTAGTTATTTTCAGGCAATGGGAGAATGGTCAAAACATCCAGGGAAGTTTTTGGGTAAGCCCAAAATACCCAAATATAAGGACAAAACCCAAGGTAGAAATGTAGTTATATATTCAAAGGAATCAGTCTATAGAGCAAGTTTAAAAAATGGTATTTGTCACTTATCCATGAGTGATATCAAAATACCTGTAGTTGTGGATACTGTAATCGAAGTTAGGATAGTACCTGCTACTAGCTGCTATATAATTGAAGTAGTGTATGAAAAAACGAATCAGCCACAAATAAACTCAAGATATGTAGCCGGAATAGACTTAGGAATTGACCGATTAGTTGCTCTATCTACAAATAAGCCTGGTGTCAAACCACTGCTGATTAACGGGAAGCCACTAAAAAGTGTCAATCAATTATATAACAAGCGTAAAGCTAAGTACCAAAGTCATCTCAAAGGCAACAGAAAAACCAGTCGTAAGATTGAAGCATTGAGTTATCATCGAAATCGTTTTGTGGAGAATTATCTGCATAACACCAGTTTCTTAGTGGTTGAGTATTTAACCACAAATAATATTGGTACTGTAGTCATAGGAAAAAATGATAACTGGAAACAAGGTGCAAATATAGGCAAAAAAACAATCAAAACTTTACCCAAATACCACACTCTAAGCTAATTCAACAGATAACTTATAAATGTGAACTTGCTGGTATCAAAGTTATGGAGACAGAAGAAAGTTACACCAGTAAAACTTCTGCACTTGATTTAGAATTGCCCAGGTGCCATGAGAATTATGTGGGAAAACGAGTCAAACGCGGTTTGTTTAGAAGTGGAACTGGTAAAGTGATTAATGCTGATATCAACGGCAGTCTTCAAATAATTAGAAAGAAATTCCCAGAGGCATTTACTGCCGAGGGAATAGTGAGCTGTGCCGTACAGCCTGTATTGGTTAATCCAATATTAAGATAAAAGCTGTCACGATTTTCTACAGTTTTTTTCGTACGGTTCAGAATTAAATTGATCTCGGCTAAAGCAAGCAGGAATTGAGTTTGTGCATGGTGATGTGCGAAATGCCGAATATCTGGAACCAACGGCACTACAACCCGATTTAATTTTAGAGTGTTCGGCGGAGCCATCAGTTTTGGCAGGATATGCTTCTCCAGGCTATGTGCTGCAAACGAATCTAGTAGGAACGATTAACTGCTTGGAATTAGCTCGGCAAACTGAGGCAGATTTTATTTTTCTATCTACCAGTCGGGTTGATCCCATTGCTTATCTGAAGGCTCTAAAGTTTACCGAAACAGAAACCCGCTTTCAACTGATGGAACAACAGCCTTTACAGGGGGCATCCAGTCAGGGAATTTCCGAAGAATTTCCTTTAGATAAAGCGCGCTCTCTCTACGGCTCAACCAAGCTGGCATCAGAATTACTAATCGCTGAATATGCCAATGCCTACTCCATGAGGACCTTAATTAATCGCTGTGGAGTGCTAACTGGTCCCTGGCAGATGGGCAAGGTCGATCAGGGAGTATTTGCTCTATGGATGGCCTGTCACTATTTCCTGAAACCATTGAAATATATCGGCTATGGCGGTACAGGCAAACAGGTTAGAGACTTCTTGCATCTGGCCGATTTACTAGACTTAATTGACTTACAAATTCACAGTTTGGAGGAGTTGAAAGGACAGACTTTTAACGTGGGTGGGGGAGCCATTAACACCCTTTCACTGCATGAAACTACCGAGCTTTGTCAGGAAATTACCGGGCATCAGATTTCCATTACTCCCGTTCCCGAAACTCGCCCTGGAGATGTTCCTATTTTTGTTACAGACTCCCGCAAAGTTATGGCCGCTACTGGATGGCAACCCCAAAGAGATGCCAAAACGACTCTCAGTGAAATTTATGAATGGATTGAGCAATTTAAGGAACAACTCAGCGATGTTTTTATAGGATGAGCGGGGGCATTTGAACAGAAACCTACGCTTATATTGAAAAGCTTACCAAGCAATAGTTTCAAGCTGTGTAAAATCTAGAATTTTCCTAGATAATTTGAAGTATGACATAAATTCTCTAACGAGTTTAGGTTGTTTCAAACGCTGAAAAATCAAAACCGTAGGTTTTTTCAAATTGGTATCAGTTAATCTTTCAAATCAAGAAAAAATGAATTTATTGATTTTCAGACAGCGAAAAATAAATTTCCTAAAGTTTGAAATAACGTTATTTCGTCAATACACAAAATGGCAAAGTTTAGAATGAAATAGCCCTGCTATAGAGTGAGTCATTTTTTAAGTATCTTTCTATCAAAATTATCGCGACAATATCATCTACTGGTTTAGGTGGAATTCTCATTCCTAAAGGAATTAGACGAAAAATACCTTGAGGAGGATACATTTGCCAATAGCGATCGCGAGCTTCTAAACTAGAATAACGTTCATCTATTTTGATTATTGGTACTGTTTTTGAAATGATTTTTGTGAGGCTTTGTTTCCAAATTTTTGAGGTGGTTTGGTCGCCAATCACTATTAAATCAATGTCAAACTTTTGATATAAGTTTTTAATTGTTTTGACAACTTCTAGAGATTCTATAACTTGGTGGTAGTGTAGTTTTTTTTCTCTATCCATAAGTGCAATACCACACTTTTGGCTACCTGGGTCAAATCCTAAAATCATGTTTGGATATCTTTATTTGCTGACTAGATTAATCTTTTTTATTTAAATTTTACTTGTTGTTGTAGCTTTTCTCAGTTGCAGAAATTAAGCAATTAATAATTAACAATTAATAATTACTTATCCTGAAAATTATCGGATTGGCGAACAGTTTTTTTATACTTAATGTGATTACCGAATAATTAAGATTTAAACCCTCTCCTTTTAAGGAGAAACAAGAAAAAATTTTCCTTTGATTAAATCCTCTTCCTTTTAGGTAGAGGTAATTATCAATTATCAATTATTGAACACAACCCCTTTATAGTAGTTAACTAAATTCCATATTATATAAAAAATTTTATCTACTAAAATAAGGGTGGTGGTAACCGGATTTAATATTATTTTTTCTATAAAAAAAATGCTTTAAACCTTAATTATTCATAATGTAATTTTTTTTAGGGAGTACATAAAAGGCAAGGTATAGCAGTCGAAGGAAAG
>NZ_JAAHGK010000828.1:0-3526 GCF_010672505.1 Okeania sp. SIO2B9
TCGCCCCTCCACCGGAGGGGGAGGGGCGAGGGGTGGGTTGACTCCTAAGAAATAGCCTAACTTTCGTAGCAAACATTTATTAAACTGGCATTACATATCATCTTGCCATTCCTGAAAGAATAAAAAGTCCTTATATTACTGAAGAATTGTTGCGGTGGAGAAGATCGCAAAGAGGAAAACCTTTTAAGTTTTTAGACTTTAAAGAAGGGGAAGGCGAAATAATTACGGGGAAAAAGACTGATAAAGATGACAACCGCATAAATGAAAAGCTAGAATCTCCAGAATTTTTAGCAGTAAGTATTCTCAGACAATTTGCCAAACATCTTCGTGATATCTGTTGATAAGTGGGTAACTTTATAGCTGCCAGGGGCGATCGCTTCTTCATTCATCAACCTCAAACAAGGAATGAGGTAAACCTGAATTACGAATAATAGATTGTAAAGTTCCCACTCTTAATTCTTTAATAATGATGATTTTCAAAGAATGGTCTAAAACTCTCGGTATACATTAATCCTTCATATAATATGCCCTAGTTCCTTTAGCATTTATTGCCTCTCCCAATCTATTTAACCCATGCACATAAGCAGCAGTTCGCATCGAAACAGACAACTCTTGAGATATTTGCCAAATTTGCTCTGTTTCTGCCAACATTTTTTCTTTCAAGCGTTGATGAATCTCATCCAAAGTCCAATACAAACCACTGCGATTTTGTACCCACTCAAAATAACTTACAGTCACTCCACCAGCATTAACTAAAATATCAGGAAATACATAAATTCCACGGTCTTCTAAAATTATATCTGCAGCAGAAGTAGTCGGACCATTTGCAGCTTCAAAGATAAATTTTGCTTTAATATCTTTGACACTTTCCTCAGTAATTTGATTCTCCAAAGCAGCAGGAATTAATATATCAACATCTAAAGCTAAAAGTTCTTTATTAGTCAAAATTTGATGCTCAACAATATTACAAACACTGCCTTTACAGTAAACAGCTTGAATACCTTTATTAGACTCCTTATATTGTCGAATACTAGGAATATCTAAACCCTTTGAATAATAAATACCACCCTGAGAATCACTAACAGCAACTACCTTATAACCAGCTTGACAAAGTAACTCTGCCAAAAATGCTCCTACATTACCAAAACCTTGTACTGCAACTGTAGTTTTTTCCGGAATATATCCAAACTTGGACATGATAGTTTCAATAGTAAAAAAAGCACCCATTGATGTTGCCGTATTTCTGCCCAAACTACCACCAATAGTAACAGGTTTACCTGTAATAACTGCCGGAATTAATTGTCTGCGAATAATACTATACTCATCCATCATCCAACCCATAATCATTGGGTTAGTGTACATATCAGGTGCCGGAATATCCACATCTGGACCGATAAAATCAGCGATCGCATCAATATATCCACGACTCAAACGTTCTAATTCCATCCGAGATAACTCTTTCGGGTTAACAGTAATTCCACCCTTCGCTCCACCAAAAGGTAAACTCACAACTGCACATTTAAAAGTCATCCAAAAAGCTAAAGATTTTACCTCATCAATAGAAACATTTGGATGATAACGAATACCACCTTTTGTCGGTCCTCTAGTATCATCATAACGAACTCGATAACCTTGAAAAACTCGTAATGAACCATCATCCATTCGGACAGGAATTGAAACTATTAAACTAGCTTTTGGATGTTTGAGACGCTCTTTTGTATCTTCAGAAAGAGAGACATATTTTAATGCTTTTTCTAACCTGAGACTAGCATCAGCAAATAAAGAATCTGACATAAATACCTATTTTGATGAATAAAATTATGTTGGTATTTAGATCATAAATCTCTTGATTCACTGTAATGATTAAGAAAAATAAAGAATAACGGCGTTGCTGAAGCGCGTGTATGATATTAATCTTAATTACTTAGGAGTCAACCCACCCCTGCCCCTCCCAGGAGGGGAATTCAGTCGGACCTCCTCAGGAGGGAAGAAAGAAGAAGAAATCCCGAGTATAAGGAGAAAGTTTTTTGGTCAGGTAAGCGGAAGGTCGTTCTATAGCGCTCTTATCCGGACAGATATCATACCTCTTTTCACCAACGCCAAAAAATAAAATCATATCAAATCCGTTGGCTTCGGAGTAATATAGTTCTATTGTCGTCATATAGTGGTTAAGGGAGAATGCCATTTGCCCCTACAATATGGACTCTTATCTTTAAGTACTGAATAACACTGATGCTACCGGATTTAATATCAATTATGGCACAGCAATTATCAATTATTTCCCCCTACTCCCTACTCCCTCTTTTCTGAAGATTTCTATTAACTTACAGCACTTTTGAGGATAGTGAGGTACACTTAGGGTTTGCGTATGGAAAGTCTTTTTGCTGGGGTAGGAGACAGGAGACAGGAGACAGGAGACAGGAGAAATGGGAATTTAGAAGAGGTAGGAGTAAGAATTGTCTCTCAATTTTTCTGCCTGCCATAATCATCCTAAGATACTAGCTTTTTGAGCTTTTTCTGCCGAAAAGCTGGTACTTTTTTCAACTCTAAAACGCTACAACCTTTATCTGTCAATACTTTTAGAATTAATCAGCAAGCCCTACTTATAGGACTATTCTTATATTTCCTATTCCCTGTTCCCTAGAGCAATAAAACTTTGTACCTCATCAACTAGAAAACTGCTGTAAGTAAAAATGCTTGCTTTGATAGAAGTTACGTCGCGCTGTAAAGTAGTCCCAATCCACAAATCCTGCTTTCAGATGTCTAATTCCCGATCTAGGATCGAATGTTGTCCGTCCATGCATTACCCTCACATTATGTATTAGCAAACAGTCCCCATTATTGAGACGGAAGCGGTACTGATATGCTGGATTTTTCATATAGTGATAGAAGATTGAGTAAGCTTCATAAAAACTTTCTGTCTTCTCAAATGGGATAGTTCGTTCGCAGTTTTTTTCGTTAAAGCAGATGCGATATATATTACCTTGTGTATCTAATTGAATAATCGGAGCAGTATCAGAAAAGTAATAATTATTCTGGGGGTCAAATTTATGAAAAACAATCGGAGTGTCGCTCAAAATTTTGAAGTATTCAGGATATTTTTGACGAAAGTCTTCACAAACCCGAAAACTATCAACCAGTATTGATTCGCCACCTTTAGCGTTATGTTCGACGCAATAGAAAAACAGCATCAAGAACTTGCTCAATTTATAGTTATGAGCATTGTGAGGCAATACCTCTGGACCTGTCATTAAATCGCCCAAATCTTTAGCATCTGGAGTAGGTTTAACATCACTCACTATCTCAAATGTAGCATTGATTGGTCCAATAGATTTTGTGAGAAAAGATTCCATTTCCTCAATACTCATATTACTGAGTAACGTAAATCCCAAGGCACAAAGTTCGTCCATCCACAGTGATTGTGGACATGAATGAATGTCGTGTCGCTCTATAGGATGCTTATCGAACCAAAATCGATCCCATAATACAAGTTTTGGTTCGTTACAGATTTGCTTTGGATCTGGGA
>NZ_JAAHGK010000829.1:0-3522 GCF_010672505.1 Okeania sp. SIO2B9
TGGAAATCATTATACCCATGTTCCTCAAATTAAATCGATGTTGCATCCTGAACTCTATATTAATGATTACTATGTTCAGGAAATGTTGCAGTTTACTCCCAGATATTACTATCAACATTTAATTTATTTTCTCAGCAAATTTATTGGTAGTATTTCCCTCACATATTTGATTTATTATCTAATTTCATTGATTGGTTTTATCTGGGGTTTATCTGCTATTAGTAAAATTTTTACCACCTCAAAACTATCTACGGCAGTTTTAATTTTTCTGAGTTTAAAAGCTTACACTTTAATTGGATATTTAGAACTTTTTCCTAATACTCCCATACCTGCAACATTTGCGATGAGCTTAACAGTTTGGGGGATTTATTTCTGTTTTCGGCAAAAATGGATAATTGGTTATTTATTTTTTGGTATTGCTTCAATATTACAGTTTTTAGTTGGTATTTTGCCAGGAATAATGATGATACCTATTATGTTGATTGAGGGGATAAAAAATCGACAATTTAAACAAGTAATTTTGCCGTTAATTATTTTATTTGGGTTGGCAAGTTTAGTTTATCTGCCAATGGTATTAACTGGTACGACTAGCACTGATAAATTGAGTAATGAAGAATTTGTTTTTATCTACGGTTGGGTAAGAAATCCTCATCATATTATTCCTACTTATTGGAGTTGGAAAATTAGGCTGGATTTTATTTTTTTTATTTTGGGTGGATGTTTGTGTATTCACAAAGTTGATATTTTTCGATCAGAAGATTTTTTACAGAAGTCGGGAAAAGGAAAGATAGAAAAGATAACAGGAAGGAAAAAAGATGTAATTTTTACTAATGTAATTTCTCTAGAGAAATGGAAGTTTTACCTAATTATTGCAGAGTCAATTTTTGCTTTGTTTTTGGGTTATATTTTTGTCGAAGTTTATCCACTAGCTTTATTTGCTAAATTGCAGTTAGCACGAACTGTTCCTTTTGCTCAATTGATGATATTTATTGCTGTGGGTATTTTGAGCGATCGCTTATATCAACAGGGTAATTTAGGAGTAGGTTTACTGTTGATAATATCTCTAATTTTGCCAGTGCCATATCAAGGAATTTGCTTTTTTATTTTATCGGTTGGATTGTTTTTTTTGGAGAAATGGAGTTACAAATTAGTAGTCTGGTTAATAGTTTTAGCTGGATTAATATTTTACTTATGGCAGTCACGGATAGATTCAAATTTTAATCATTTATTGGCAAAACTTAGTTTATTTTTGGTGTTAATATTTCCGTTTGTTTTGGATGAGGTTGATTTAGCGTTGGTGAAGTCTAGTGGCAGCTACATAGCTAGGAAATATTTAATTACTTATAGTTTGGCTGGAGTCACAACTTTAGTATTTGTTTTGGGATTATTTGAGGCATTGCCAGGAAAATTTTTAGAGGTATTTCAACAACAGGTAAAATTTAACAGAGTTCCTCAAGATGAAGTGACGAAATTAGCTTTAAGATTTAGACAAATTAGCGATAAAAACGACATAATTTTAATTCCTCCATTTGTGTCAAATTTTCAGTTTTTTTCAGAAAGGGCGGTTATTGTAGACTTTAAACATTTTCCTCAAACAGATAGCGGAATTAGGGAGTGGAAAAATCGAATGGAAGATGTTTTTGGCGTAGATTTGAATGATAAGTTAGCGGTGGGTGCGATGGAAATTTTGTTTCCACAACAGACGGGAAAAGAATTAGTTAATGTGGCGAAAAAATATGGAGCTGAATATATTTTGACTAGGGTTAATTGGCATGGAGATATTCGAGGGAATATTGTAGTTAGAGAAGAAGAATGGGTTATTTTTCACATAAATGATGATGTAACACAGGCATCTTGCCAGTAATAGTTGTACTATACCCTGGATAAAATTTACTTTATTATTACTAATCTTATCTCAGTTATAATGTTGTAGTGGTAGTTAGGAGTCAACGGACGTTTTATGCAACATCCTTACTTCCTACTTCCTACTCCTTACTCCTTATTAATTATGTCAAATCTCACAGTTAAAGAGTTGGAAATTTTGCAAGGTACTCTAAATCAAGCAGGTTTAGATTATCAACTAGAATTAGAGGAAGGAAAAATATTAGTTGTGGGTCTATCAGATATTGTTTCTAGTGAAATTGGCGTTCGCTTAATAGCTTCTCTTTATGCTTGGGTTAACCCACGTCGTCTTGGACGTTTATTTGATTCTAGTGCTGGTTTTATTATTTCAGATACTAATTTAAAAGTACCCGATGTTTCTTTTGTTCGTGCCGAGCGCCTGAAAAAAAGCGTTCGTTATTTTGGAGAATTAACGCCTGATTTAGTAGTAGAAATTAAATCTCAAAGTGATAGAATAAAACCTTTAAAAGAGAAAATCAAGAAATATTTAGAATTAGGAGCGCAAGTAGGAATATTGATAGACCCTGACGAGGAAATAGTTATTGTTTATCGCCCTAATGGTGAAGAAATTGAGTTTAAAAATGGAGATAAGTTGACTATTCCTGAACTATTTGGTGAGTGGGAATTGCCTATTGTTGAACTTTGGCCGCCTGTGTTTGATGATGAAGAATAAACTATCTTGATTTTAGGTGGTAAATTAATAAACTATCTTGATTTTAGGTGGTAAATTAATAACTAAAAAAAATTCCCAGAAAACCTCGAAACTTTAAAGCTGGATATTCTTAATTAGATTACTACTCAATGTAATAATCGCGAGTTTAAATTTTATGGCATCCGGTTTGTTTGCAGTTTAGTAATACTCTGGAAAAATCTGCCCAGAAATATAGCGCTACCTACAAGGCAAAAGTCACTCATACAAAAGTCAAAAATAATCTATGACTAAGTTTGAGAATTTATAGTCATTTTAGTTTAGGTTGATACAAGGTTTTCTCGCTGTAAAAGGGTTTCACCTCAAAAAGCGTTTCATTACTTATTTAAAATGACTATATAAATGTCCTAGCCTTTGCTTCGATTGCTATGCAAAGGACTTTCTCCAAAGTACAAGTCTAAATAAAAAACCCCTAGAAAGCGCCATTGGGATGGTAAACTTCTAGGGGATTATTCTTCACATTTAGGGGGGAAAAGCGCTCCAAGAAAAAATACCCCTCGTGCCAATTATCGGAAAACTAAGAACTAGCACAGGTTGTCGATCAATTTGTGTAAGCTAATAGAGCGCTTTGGGTAGAGGAGAAAGATTTTAGATATTTTGAGTTCTAATGTATGATCAACTTTTGGTAGTCAGTCAGTTTGTGGAATAAGGGTGGAATGGGTCAATGCACCATCGGCATCGGTCAAATAGACTAAACCCGCATAATACTTCAACCCGCTCCCTGAGCCTGTCACTTTCTCCAGTTCGTTGTCATCCAAACAAACAAACATCTCCTTGTTTTGGTTACCCGCTTCTTTTGTAGTTAGTTGAGTAGAGTTTTGATTGATTGAGTTAGGAAAATTGCTTTGCTTTTTGTTTAAGATTGGTTCCATTTTTTTTCTTTCCGTAATACCCACGAGAATTACTTATGA
>NZ_JAAHGK010000083.1:0-10737 GCF_010672505.1 Okeania sp. SIO2B9
TAATGTCTTTAATCCTTCTTTTATGCTTCCTACCAAAGAATACATAGATCGAGTTAATAGAAATAGTGCTTTTAACTTTCAGTCTAATGCTTTCAAGTGGTTAGGATATTTAATTCAAAGAACAGGTATCAAACCTACAGATAGTATTCTTGATATAGGCTGTGGAATAGGAGAAATTGCCTACGGTTTGACTTATTACTTAACACCTAGAGGGCGTTATGAAGGTATTGAATTTTCAGAAAAAGTAATTGATTGGGCACAGCAAGAAATTACTTCCAGAAAGCCCAACTTTAACTTTCAATGGCACAATATTTATCATCCTATTTATAATACTGAGGGAACTTTGCCTATGAGAGAATTTACATTGCCTTATCCAGAAGCAAGTTTTGATGCGATTTGTATTAGTAATTTTTTTACTCATTTGTCTAGTATCGATATGCGTCATTATCTGCATCAAATTCAGCGAGTTTTAAAAGTTGGAGGAAAGTGTTTATTTGCCTGTTTTTTAATTAATTCTGAATCTGAAAAGTTAATTACTGATGGCAAGAGTTCTCAGAATTTAGTATATGAAGTAGAAGGTGGTTTTTGTTTAGATCCAGAACTCCCAGAAAAGACTTTAGGTTTTCAAGAATCTGTACTAATTGATTGGATAAAAGAAAATGGCTTAACTATTGTAGGCAAATATTATGGTTCATGGTGTGGCCGTA
Organism: Okeania sp. SIO2B9; assembly: GCF_010672505.1. Classification (NCBI taxonomy): domain Bacteria; kingdom Bacillati; phylum Cyanobacteriota; class Cyanophyceae; order Oscillatoriales; family Microcoleaceae; genus Okeania; species Okeania sp. SIO2B9. Next base: position 708 of record NZ_JAAHGK010000083.1, read on the forward strand.
AATCTTTTACTCATCAAGATTTGTTAATTGTAGAAAAAAAAAATGAACTTAAATCAAAGTTATTTAACCACCAGTTTTCCTTAGAAAAATACAAGTCTAAATTAGAAAAAATTAAGGTTAAAATTGAGGCATCAAAATCTTAAAATCAACCAGATTTAAGCACAATATTATTCTTCAATATTTAACCAAAAAATGAGTCAGATAAATCAACCTCACCGACCAGAAGAAGCAAAGGCAAAAGTTATTTCAATTCATGTACCAAAAACTGCTGGTACAACATTTAAACAAGTTTTGAGGCAAATATATAATCTAGAAGAAATTTTCTTTGACTATCCAAACAGGGGACGTTTACGTAATAAAATGTTAATCAATCCCAAGCCAGAAGTTAAAGTAATTCATGGTCATTTCACTAGTAGTAAATATGATTATAAATTTCCAGAGTTTAGAAAAATTATTTGGCTCAGAGACCCAATCAAGAGATTAATCTCTTTTTACTTTTTTTGGAAGACTTGGCAAATTTTATTAGAAAGTGATGAACAAAATTTATCACCGGTCAAAGAGTCTAATTTGACATTTATAGAATTCGCCGAAAAACCAGAGATGCAGAATGTAATTAAATCAAAATTTGTTCAAGAGCAAAAATTAACAGAATTTGACTTTGTCGGGATTCAAGAATTTTTTCCTGAAGATTTACATGAACTAAAATTAATACTAAACTGGCCAGAATATAAACTTGAAACCCAAAATACCAATCCCTATCCAGGGTACAAGTTATTATTAGAAGAAGTATTATCTAATCAAGAAATAGTAGATAAAATATCAACTATAAATGACGAAGATATAGAACTTTATAGAGAAGCAGTAAGTTTGCGGGAGACCCGGAGAAAAACATCAAAAATACAATACTACACTCAAGAAAATCTCAAAAATTTATCATCTGGAAAACAACAAATTACCCAGAAAACAACAAAAATTAATCCTCTACTTACTTGGGGTTCTATAGACAGGGCAGTCATTCAAAATCAAGTGTTGCACTTATCTGGTTGGGTTGCCTCCCTTGATGCTGGTATGGTGGAAGGATTTAAAGTTGTTATTGGTAATCAAGTGTTTAGTTTTTTTGAACAAACTCTCAATATACCCAGTCCAGATGTAGAAAAGGTTCATCCTAATTTAGATAGTGCAAATAATGCTAGATTCCGTCTCAAAATACTTTTAAATCAACAGCAAATTAACCAATTAAAGTATTCATTAATTACTTTAACTCCTCAATTTAAGCTTGGTGAGGGTTTAATTTTATTAAAGGTATTAACACCACTTTTGCCACTGCCTGAAGAGAAAGATATAAAAATAATTGATGTTGATGGAAGCGGTGAATTTATTCGTACTTCCTTCAAATTACTAGGAGATTTAATTCAGAGATTAGGTTTACAACACACAGACCATATTCTGGATGTTGGTTGTAATATTGGTACTGTTGCTTATGCCTTAGTTCATTATTTACATCTTTCTGGTCGTTACGAAGGTTTTGATATGGTAAAAAAATTGATTTCCTCAGTACAAAAGGAAATTACAACACGCAAACCTAACTTGAACTTTGACTGGCATAATATTTATCATCCTTTGTATAACTCCACTGGCACAATATCAGCAATTAATTTTACTTTTCCTTATCCTGATGAAAGTTTTCATTGTGTCTGTATGTCTCATTTATTCACTCATTTACAAAGTCTGGAAGTTATGCACTATCTTGATGAAATATATCGAGTTTTGAAGCTTGGAGGGAGATGCTTATTAATTTGCTTTTTAATTAACTCAGAATCAGAACAGTTAATAGCTAAAGGCAAAAGTTCTCAACAGCTTATTTATGAGATAGAAGATGGTTTTACTAAAGATATTGATTTACCAGAGAGAGGGATTGGTTTTAGGGAAAATTTACTATTAAAGTGGATAAATGAACGAGGGTTTAATGTTCTAGAAAGATCTTATGGTTCTTGGTGTGGTCGGACTTCATCTGTTAAAGAAGATTTGTTAATTTTGGAAAAAAAATAGACTTCTTAAAGACTTTTTCAGCAAACCCTAAATAGATCCTAAATGGGTTCTCTATAAGGGAATGTGCGACCCCTCCACTACAAGCTAGAAGTCGGGCATTTAAACCCAAGCTTTTAGTGCGCTGATTCGCTGAGTACTGAAATGCTGATAAGTAGGTCGGTGTTGAAAATTATCGTTATGAAAAGGCAGGAGGCAGAGGGCAGAAGGCAGAAGGGAAGAGAGTTTTTGGCAAATTTACTTTTCGTTACTAACTTGCTGTTTTTTTGCACCGTTATACTTAGCTAGTTAATATCATTAGAGCAAAGATAATAAATAATATATAGCAAGTTCCACCTTGGTGAGGTACACTCATCGCGGGCAAGATGCCCGCACTGCAAAATTGAATTGTTAATATCTGCACTTCATATACTTGGAATCTGCTGTAAGACTATAATCAAAGTAATAAATTAACTAACATTTGCCCAATCTATCCAACCACTAACTGTTTACTAAAAAATAATTTAGCAGAATCTTATCAATATGGAAAAAGTTGAAATAGTACAGAAAAAAACGACACAACTAGCAGCAACTACAGGATTTTTAGACCAAGTAGCAATCGAAAATGAAACTGTTTGTTTAAGTGGATGGGTTCTTTCTTTCGAGCCTGAATCTGTCACTAATTTTAAGATTGTATTTGGCAGTCAACAATTAATAGGATTTGAATTAACTCAAGGTCTTCCTAGTCCTGGAGTGAAAAAAGCACATCCAAATATTTCTGCTGCTAATAATGCTCGGTTTATTATTAGATTGCCAATGAATAAACAGCAGCAACAACAATTTAAAGATGCTCTGATTATTTTAATTCCTCTAGTTGCCGACCGTGAAGGAGAACCTTTATTAAATGCAGTTAATCCGGCATTATCTGCTTTAGTTAAAACATCACAACCAAGTAATTTACCAACCAAAACTCCTCGAGTAGAACTTATTTCTGTTCATGTACCAAAAGCAGCCGGAACAGCTTTCAGACAGGTTTTATTACAGGTTTATGGAACTCAAGGAGTTCTGACAGATAAAACTAATATGTTTGAAGATAATATGCCAGCTACTATTCATTGGCAGACTAAAGTTATTGAGGGTCATTTTCGCGCGGGTAAATACGATAAGTTATTTCCTGAAACTAAGAGAATTACATGGTTAAGAGAACCTATCCACAGATTAATTTCTGATTACTGTTTTCGCCACATCTCGAATCCTACAAAGGAGTATCTAAATAAACAAGATTTATTGAAGTTTGCTGAAAATAACAGTAATCTTATGGCTTATTGTGTGAATGGTAAATCTCTGGATTATTTTGATTTTGTGGGGATTACAGAATATTTTGAAGAGGATTTACTGGCACTAAAAAATCTTCTTGGTTGGTCAGATTATCAAGTTATTTACCAAAACAGAAATCCTTATCCAGAATATCTTGAATTTCGGAAAGAGGTTTTATCAGACAAAAAATTAATGGATGAATTGGCAAATGCTAATAGTCAAGATATGGAACTTTATGCTGCAGCTTTAACATTACGAAACGAAGGAAAAAGGAAGAAGGAAGAAGGAAGAAGTGACATTAATTTACCAGCAGAAAATATAGTTAATAATCAAGGAAGAGGAAAGAAGGAAGAAGGCAAAAGTGGAATTGATTTATCTGAAAAAAATGTAGTTGATTTGGAACCATATACAGTGCCAGAAAAAACAAAAATATTAGCAACGTTGGGTTCTTTGGATAGGGCAGAATTTGACCGTCAAGAATTATTATTAATAGGTTGGGTAGTTTCTCGTAATTTAGGAGCAGTAAAAAGCTTTCAATTAACTATTGCAGATACTGAAATAGAAAATTTTGAAACTGCCTTAAATTTACCAAGCCCTGATGTGAGAAAATTACATCCGAATCTTCATAATTCTGGCAAAGCAAGGTTTCGTATTAAGGCATCTCTTAACTCCGAACAAATTTCACAATTCCAAAATGCTGAGATTGCTTTAACTCCTATATTTAAAGAAGGCAAAGGTCAGGTTTTGTCTAAAGTAAAGGAAGGAAGAGGGAATAAGGAAGAAGGAAGAAGTAATGAAGTCAGAAGTGAACAAGAAGTTAGAGGTGAGGAGGAAAAAGTCAAAAGTCAAAAGTCAAAAGTTAGAAGTGAACAAGAAGTTAGAAGTGAGGAAGAAGACAAAAGTGGAATTGATTTACCAGAAAAAAATGTAGTTGATTTGGAGCCATATACAGTGCCAGAAAAAACAAAACCATTAACTTTTTCTAAAGCACCCATAGTTCAAGAACAACCAAAATTCATTCCACCAATTGAACCAATTACAACCATAGGTCATCTAGATCAAATAGCGAAAGCCAATCAAAAATTAATAATATCTGGATGGGTGGGTTCTTACAATTTTGGTTCTGTAGAAAGCTTTAAAGTTTTCATCGGCAGTCAAGAATTTTGTTCTTTTGAACAAAAATTAGGTCTACCTAGCCCAGATGTAGCAAAAGTTCGGACTAAGCTTAATAATGCTGAAAATGCTAGATTTAGTCTGGAAATACCTCTGACAAAGGCAGAACTTCAAAACTGTCAAAATACTCTAATTAATCTGACTCCAATATTTCAAGGACAAGAGGGAGAAATTTTGTTTCAACTCTTTAATCCATCCCTGCCAATTCCTGACGATAAATATATAGAAGGAAAAGCAATTAACTTTATCCAAAGAAGCTGCAAATTTTTAGGCGACTTTATCCAAAGAGTAGGTCTTCAACCCACTGCTGAAGTTTTGGAAATTGCTTGTGGAGTTGGGAATATTGCTTATGGTCTAGCCTATTATTTAAAATCTCCAGGTCATTATGAGGGGAATGACTTTTCTGAAGAATTAATATCTTGGGCACAACAGAATATTAGCAGCCATAAACCACATTTCAATTTCCGTCAGATAGACTCAGATTTGAAACTTCCCTACGACGACAAAAGTTTTGATTTTGTTTTTATCGGTTCTAGATTTACTCAGGTAGGTGGGAGTAAGATTCGTAATTATTTAGATGAAATTTATCGAGTTTTAAAACCAGGTGGTCGTCTCTTATTCCAATGTTTCTTAGTTAACCATGAGTCAGAACAATTAATATCTGAAGGCAAGAGTTCTCAACCTCTTATTCATAGACTTCAGGAAGGTTTTACTAAAGACCTAAATTCACCAGAAAAAGGGATGGGTTTTCTGGAGTCTTTATTATTGGAGTGGGTTATTAATGCTGGTTTCAATGTATTAGGAAAATATTATGGTTCTTGGTGTGGACGAGTGGGTAAGAGAAGTTATCCAGATATGGTAATTCTTGAGAAGGAAGAAGTCAGAGTAAGGAAGGAAAAAATTGAGAGTTTGGTTAGAGAAGAAGTAGGAAATAAGCAGTCAGAAAATTTACAGGAGTTGGAAAAAATAGATAGCGATCCCTCCTCCGAACAACTCAGAGTAAATCAGGAAAAAATTGAGAGTTTGGTTAGAGAAGAAGCAGGAAATAAGCAGTCAGAAAATTTACAGGAGTTGGAAAAAATAGATAGCGATCGCTCTGAGGTTTTGCAGAATAATTTACCATCAGAATCTACTTTAAAAATTACTCCTGAGTCTAAGTCTTCTGTCTCTCCTTTACTGGCGGAAATAATGGCAGATTTGGAGAAATCGCAAATAGAAATCCAAGAAATTCAAGCCGATCTAGAAAAGTTCAAATCTCAAAAGGAAGATATTCCTGTCAAGAATCTATTTCCTGTAGAACCAGATTCCTCAACTACGGCTAAAAAAAAACTTCTAACTAAACCCTTAGAAGAAGTTACTCAAAAGTCAAAAAATCCTACTCCCCCACCCAAACAAAAACAGGAATTATTGGGTTTATCCGGAGTAACAGTTGAAAATTTCTGGGAAATTATTTTAGTAGAAGGAAGAAGAAAGAAGGAAGAAGAAAGAAGAGATTTTTCTGATATAGAAGGAAAAAGGAAGGAGGAAGAAGGAAGAGGAGATTTTTCTGAATCTTTGATAGAAGGAAGAGGAGATTACTCTAAACCTTCTATTAGTATTCTTACTCCAACCTGGAATTCATCTTTAGATTGGTTTGTGGAAACAGTTTTAAGTGTTCTTAACCAATCTATCCCTAACTGGGAATGGTGTATTGTTGATGATGGCTCGAAACAACCAGAAATTAGAAATGTTCTTGCAGGTTTAGCACAAAAAGAACCGAGAATTAAAGTTCTCTTTTCAGAAGATAATTGCGGAATTAGTGCTGCTACAAATAAAGCTTTAAATATGGCTACAGGAGAATATATTTGTTTATTAGACCATGATGATACTCTGGCTCCCACAGCATTAGAAGATAGTCTGAATAAACTGGCAGAAGGATTCGATGTAGTTTATTCCGATGAAGATAAAATTGATTTTTCTGGATTAAATTATATTGTTCCATTCTTTAAACCTGACTGGTCTCCTGAATATTTTCGTGGTGTTATGTATGTCGGTCATTTATTATGTGTCCGTCGAGAATTAGCTTTAACTGCTGGTGGTTTTAATAGCGAATTTGATGGAGTACAAGACTATGAGTTTATGTTACGAGTTTCCGAGCAAACTAATCAAATTGCTCATATTTCTCGACACCTTTATCATTGGCGACAAGTTAAAGGAAGTATTTCCGGAGATGCCGATGCTAAAGCAGGTATTGAAGTAGTACAACAAGCTGCTGTTAATTCTCATTTACAAAGAATTGGTTTAGCAGCAAAAGCAGAACCAGGGGTAGGTAAACATCGGATAAATATTAATCCTTTACCTAGAAATAATCATCCTTTGATTAGTCTAATTATTGCGGCTCCTAATCTTTCAGAAAATCTTGATAAATGGTCGAAAAATCTTTTGTCTGTTTCAACTTATCCCAAAAATGAAGTGATTTTAGTTGGTGGGGAAAAAACAGAAAATGTTATCCAAAATTCTGAGGTGAAAGTTTTAAATCTATCAGGGCAATTTAATTATTCTCGTGCTTATAATCTGGCTGCCAAAACTGCCCAAGGAGAATATTTTATTTTCCTCAATACTAATTTAGAAGTTGTTACTGAAGATTGGCAACGACATCTTTTATATTACGCCGAACAATCTGATATTGGTGCCGTGGGAGGACTATTAATTTTCCCAGATGGAATTGTTGAACACGCAGGTATTGTATTAGGAAAATCTGGAAAAGTTGATTATCTAATGCGAGGTTTTCCCTCTAACCATGATGGTTATGCAGGTTCTTTAGTTTGTGCAAGAGAAGTATCTGCTTTAAGTCGAGATTGTTTGATGGTGAGTAGGCAAAATTTTGAAATAGTTGGAGGTTTTAATGAACACTTTTTCTCTGATTATCAAGATGTTGATTTGTGTTTGAAGTTGAGGAAAAATGGCAAGCGAATAGTATTTACCCCCCGTAGTGTTTTAATTAACCATCAATCAGAGAAACACAGACAAAAAAATTATGATGTGGTTGACTATATGTTGCTATTAGACCAACGGCAAATTTATATGGATTTGGGAGACCCATACTATAATCTGAATTTTGATATTCAACGTAACGATTACACTGTCGTTTTGTAGTTGTAAACCTACTTTTTACTCATCAGTTAAAGCCCATTTGTTATCTATTTTTAAAACTCCCTCTTGATAATCAACCATGGTAACTGCTGCCAGAGTTTCAATCCAGACAGTGGCACCACAACTGTGAGGTTTATTTGCTCGGTACACAATCCGACAGGGACCATGAATTTCGGCTTCATGGCCGGTTGCTAAATTTTCCGTACCTTCTTTGACCGAAAGAACTGTCAAATCAGTATTTTTCTTCGTTGTATTAATTCCAATGTGGTTGCGGTTGAAGTGAACTGTGTTCTTGCCACAGCGCTGATGGGAACTCCAACGTGGTTTCGGACCTTTTCTTCTGCGATGTATTCTTGGCATTCCTTCGTGTAAGGGAATTACCCAAGCTCTATTATTGATTTTCCTGGCTCCCTGTATACGACCTTCCTTAAGCAATACTCGTACTCTCTGAGTAGATATACTTAAAAGACTTGCTGCTTCTGTGGTGCTGACAAACATGATTTTTTTTATTGCGACTATCGCAATAGTACATTAGATAGGTGAAATTGTAATTAGTGGGATGAAAAAATTTATTAGATGTATAGAAAAGTTTTAAAAATGAAAAAAAAATTTTTGAGATAGATATAGACACTCGCAGCTTAAAATCTGTGGCCCAAGACAGATGATAGAAAGAGAGTAGTGGACCGACACAGCTAAAATGGTGCATTAGAATCCCCAGCCAAAAGTGACTATTTAGACTGACAAGTGATCGCTAAAAATAGATAGTTAAAAATGAGCGATCGCTAAAAATAGATAGTTAAAAATAAAAATGAGCGATATAGCTGCCGCTAGGCTCCGCCAACGCTAAAAATGTGTGTGCATTAGAAAATGGGGGGATGCGGGATTGGAATGACTGGGTGATGTGGTGATTATCAAAAAGCCTAATGCACTATTTTAGGTGAAACGGTCCACTACTAGACTGGACTCTTTTTACTACAAATACTTGAATACTTTTATTTACCACTGCATCAGTGAATCTATTTTATCTCGAAGTGACATTGCAGAACTAGAACAACTATTAAAACAAATAAGGTCAACTTTTACTTCACCATTACGAGCGCAGATAACGTCAAAAACGGCGTTATTTCCTTGCGTAAAACGTTCAGCCCAGTCAGGAACTTTTTGAATTTCTCCTTGATTTACTAAAAATTCCATTATCGGAAGAGCTTTGTTATAACAACTTGATTCATCTTTGGTACTCACTGGATTCCAACCTGTGGTTCGTCCAGTTCCTGTTTGTGCATTTGCTTCTTTAGGTAAAGAACCAATTATTAAAGCAAAAGCTGTAACAGCAACAAATAGTCTGCTTGTGATTGTATTAGTAGTTTTCATTTTCATCTAACCTTGCTTGTATAGGTTTTACCGTATATGCTTATATACTTGTCTATTCTAATTCGCTCATTTTCATATCCACAAGTCGGAAAAGAGCGGATAAAAACGGAGATTTTGTTAAGAAAATATAAAAAGGACGGATAAAGAAGGATAATAGCGGATAAGCTTTTCAGAAAAATTAATTCTAAGACAATGGACTGGCAAACAGTTTTAAATTCAATTGATGAGTTAGTCTTTCAGCAAACTGGAAAACACCTAAATAATCTACAAATGGGAATTTTGAAAGGTGTTCTGAATAACGAAAAATATAGAGAAATTGCAGAACAATATAAATGTTCTAATGGTCATGTTAAAGATGAAGGATACGAACTCTGGCAACTTTTATCGGAGATTTTTGGGGAGAAGTTAAATAAGTCAAATTTTATCGCTACAGTCGAACGTTTAGGATTTACAAATTCTCAACATCAGATTATTGGCAACCCAGTACAAATTGGCAATCTAAATCTTTGCCCTAATTCCGAAACTACAGAATTAGAAAATATTAATGCTGCAAATACTCAATCAAATTACAAAAAGACAACTTCTTGCCAACCCATCGTTGAAAATGTCTTATACAAAACTAAATTAAATACTGTTTCTAAATTAATCAAACTCGGTTTAACCGCAGAGCAAATTGCTGAAGCGGTAGATTTACCATTAAATGAAGTACAACAACTAATGGAGTAAATTTGTCAGTATGATAAGTCAGGCAAGTTTAGCGATCGCCTCTCGTTTACCTAAAATCTTTTTATCAGGATCTCTCTCCTTACCAAAAAATGAGGTCCAAAGCCTCCCCTTTTATGGGGATGAAAAAGCGGTCGTTTGCGGAGCAGTCCGTTAGGATGGGATGGCGAGGTTTCCTCGCCATATCCAATCGACCAAGAGAATATTCAATCCAGTATTTTCAAGCCTCCGGCTTTAGTGGTCGGTACTGATAACTGATAACTGAAATGACCCCCCTTTTTTTAAGAGT
>NZ_JAAHGK010000830.1:0-3510 GCF_010672505.1 Okeania sp. SIO2B9
TGCCCCCATTCTACTATTTGCTTATAACTATATGGCTGGCTAGTTTCACCTGTGCCAATAGAAATTATCGAAATATCTTCTAGTTTATGACCTAGTTTAATTGCATAGCTTATTGCTGCTAATGTGGGATTATTCGCTGCTATTCCTCCATCTATATGTGGTAGACTCAAATCTCCATTTTTCAATTCATAAGCTGGAAAATAAGTAGGAGCTGATGAAGAACTAGCACAAATTTCCCACAGAGGGAGATTGTCATACCAAATCGTCTGTTTAGGTATTTCCGGATGATAATTTACAAAAATAGTCGGAGATTCCAAAAACATATTGTAAGCTACAATTAATAAGTTTATTTCACTAATTTCCTCAAGTCTAATTGCCGTTCCATCTTGTCGTAAAAGGTATTTTTTCAAGACTTTAATTAAGCCTTCATTGGAAAACTTAGGAGCAGAAATTCCATATTTCAAAATTAAGGGTAATCTTTTGGGCGACAAGCGACTTTGATATGGAAAAATATTGATTCCTTCTTCCTGATATAGTTTGAGAATATTAGCGCTGTCTGTTCCTGTAGCAACTAGCGCTGCGATAATTGAGCCAGTGGAAGTACCAGCTACTAAGTCAAAATATTCATGTAAAGATTGACCTTTTTGTTCTTTAATTTGTTTTTCAATTTCTATCAGAATTCGTGCTGCAATTACTCCACGAATTCCACCACCGTCTAAACTAAGGATTTTGAAAGTCATTATAGTTTTGCCTTCATAAATATAGTTATTGAACTACTCAATTATATCATTGCTATATAATTCCCAAGAAGCGTGAGGTACAAAATTCCTTTTTTTTAGGGAGTAGGGAGTAGGCTAAGACGCATTTAAAATGCGCCTTAGCAAGTCAGAAGTTAGAAGTCAGAAGTCAGAAGTAATAGGGGGTTGTACTTTTAATTAGGTACACAACAAATAATATTATGTCCGGATAATTAGTGATAAAAAAAACTTTCTCTTTTTTCTTGCTTCTTCCTTCTTTCTGTTCTCCTGACTCCTGAGGACTGACTCCTCTGTCGTTTATTTATAACTATTCAACCGGAGATGATATAAGTGGTTTAAATACACAACAGCTTAGGGAGTAGTAATTCGGGAAACAGGGGATAGAAACAAAGAAAAACAACTGTATCGCACTAATTTGAGAAACGCTATATATCTATAATTAAAGTAGGGTTTAGTACCTGATTTTTGTTAATAACAGGACTGGAACAGAGAGAAAGTTATTTGACACTCCCACCGTCATTTCAATTATCAGTTATCAGTTATCAGTACCTCTGCAATAAGGAGGCAAGAAAATACGGAATCTTCTTTTTTTTATCCTCTTAAAAGAGGAGGCGTAACTACCCAAATTTTTTGGTCAAATCAAAGATTATAACGGGGGATTTTTGTTTTGCTGGCGCAACGCTACGGGAACACAAATTTATAGCAATAAATAGATAGGTTAGGACATAGATTGTTAACGAAGTCAGAAGTCAGAAGTCAGTAGGAGCGAATGGCCATTCGCTCCTACAGAAGTTATTTTTGTAACGGGGATTTAAGCCTCCCTCCAAAAATATTTCGCCTTAAAAAGCGGGGTTTTAGATCCAATTATTTTGATAATAATTTTGTAAGCATTCAGCTATTAGCGGTCAGCTATTCTTAGGCCATGTTGCACAAACAGACTTTTAATGAATAAAGCAAGTATTCGTTTAATTTCTACTACATTCTTAACCTAAAGATTCGTACTCTGAAGCTTTGATAAAATTGCTTTTTTCTTCTTTAAAGGTAATAAAGCTGATAGCTGATAGCTGACTGCTGTTTGCGCAGCATTCCGGAGGAAATGCTTACATAATTTTTTAGACAGGGAAATGTTTTTCCTACTGTTCCCTGTTCCCTGTTCCCTATTCCCTATTCCCTGCTATTTTTAATATAAATCTCTCTCTAAAGTTGAGCTAAAAATTACTAAGTACCAACTCCTAATTTAACTTCTGTCCAAGCTTCATCATATAGAATTGTGGCTTGACCAACATCTTGAATATAATCAAGTTTTGCAAATAATTCTGGTGGGGGATAAATGGTAGGATTATTCAAATCAGCAGCTTCGATTAAACCTAAATCTTTTGCAGTTTGGTTTGGGGTCGCGTACTTAATGAAATTGGAAATTTTTGCCCCTATTTCTGGTTCGAGAATGAAGTTAATAAATTTTTCTGCAAGCTCTTTATTATTACTTCCTTTAAGAATAACCATATTATCAGTTAAGAGAATACTTCCTTCTTTGGGAATAGCGTAACGAAGGTTGGGATTTTCTTTCATAATCTGAAAAATATCTCCGCTCCATTCACAGGTTAAATCTACTTCTCCTTGGTCTAATAAATTTTGACCTGTGTCGGGCGCAAAAGCAGCGATCGCCTCTTTATTTTTAATTAGAAAATCTCTAGCTTCATTAATTTCTTTAGGGTTAGTTGTATTGGGGTCATAACCAAGGGAAATTAAGGCAATTGAAAAGCTACTTCGCATATCATCTAATAGAGCAACTCTGCCTTTAAATTTAGGGTCAAACATAGTTGACCAACTATTAATTTCACCTTCAGTAGCTTTGATGTTATAGCCTATTCCCATTGTGCCCCATTGGTAAGCCATACTATATTTATTTCCAGGGTCGTAAGGAGGATTAATAAATTTTTCATTGAGATTTTTAATATTAGGAATATTTTCCTGATTCAGTTCTTCTAGCAATCCTTCAGCTACCAGAATTTTTACCATATAATCAGCCGGAAAAGCTACATCATAACCAGGATTTCCTGGCTTGATTTTGGCATAGAGGTCTTCATTACTTTCGTAGGTATCGTATTGAATTTTGACATTAAATTTATTTTCAAATTCAGTAATTACTTCAGGAGCAATATATGTTGACCAATTATAAATACTCAGGATGTTATTATTGCTAATTTCTGAAGTATTAGGGCTATTATTGCTACAACCAATTGGTAAAATTACAGCCATAGTAAATAGCAGCAGAAAAGTCATCAGTTTTTTCATATTTACAGATATTTATTTAATCATTTTATATAGAATCCGGTTAGACCAAATCTCAGGCATTCTTGCTACATCTCCTTGAGAGTAGGGAGTAGGGAGTAGGGTTCAAAAACATAATATATTTTGGCTTAATGCCAATAATCCTTACAAAAATTATTGAACCACTATTATTACTTAATAACTGAAGTTGCATCGGAAGTATAGCATTATTTTTGGGAATTGGTATTATACCAATTTGATAAATTTTTGCTACAAATAGCTAGGTTATTTCTTAGGAGTCAGGAGTCAGGTGTCAGGAGTCATAACGAATAGCTTTTATATCATTTATTAGGTCTGAATTTATCTTTTTAGTCAAAAGGGCTTTTCCTGCACTTGTCTTTTAATCCCCCAAATTATTTGTAACATTCTTTTTCTAAATTGTCGATCAGGTCGACGGTCTGCGTGCCCTCCCCGTCTTCCA
>NZ_JAAHGK010000831.1:0-3507 GCF_010672505.1 Okeania sp. SIO2B9
GGTAAATACTTGGGCAGACATCATTAACCGGGCTAACTTAGGAATGGAAGTAATGCACGAGCGTAATGCTCACAACTTCCCTCTAGATTTGGCTGCTGTAGAAGCTCCTTCTATCAATGGTTAATTTTTGAGTTAGCTTTAGTTAGCTAATATAGACACCCTCCAATATTGAATATTGGGGGGTGTTTTTTTTCAATGTTACGCTATTATATCAAATCCGTTTAATTGGATATAAAAAAATTCTCCAATCGCCATAACTACTGGCGCGTCAAGCTTAAAATGGGGCGTTGGTAATTAGTAAGATGATTTTCTAGCAGGGGTGATACCCATTACTTACTCTGGTTAAAAATTTAGAGTGAGTCAGAAGGGGATTAGTCTGAAAGTTTCATCTCTTGATTTACCAACACCTAAAATGGTGTATTAGCTTCATAGGCAAGAAGTTATCATCACAGATCATCAGGCGAGCGCTAAAAGAAGACCTGAAGGTGGAAGTGGAACATTCCAAACTAGGAAAGCTTCAGATCATAGCTTGGCATCAATTACATTTTAGACAACTTGCCCATCAAAAGTTGTCTGTAATTCGAGTTCAACAATTAGATTCACCCAAAAGTAAACCACTATGGTTAGGTTGGCATGGAGAACAAATACCCAACTTGATAGAAATAGTTGACTTATATCTACGTCGCTTGACAATTGAACATTGGTATCGTTTTTCTAAGCAAAGATTACATTGGACTTTACCTAACTTGGGCACTAAAGAGCAATGTGATCGATGGAGTGATTTGATGCCCATGGTCACTTGGGAGTTATGGTTAGCTCGTGGGATGATGGAAGACCATCCTCTACCTTGGCAAAAAGCACAGAGTAATTTAACTCCTGGAAGGACAGCTCAGGGGTTTGGAGCAGTTATTGCAGTTGTGGGAACACCAGCACTTTCACCCCAACCCCGTGGAAAATCTCCAGGCTCGAAAAAAGGTCAAATTCGTAACAAAAGAAAACGATACCCAATAGTGAAAAAAGGAAAAGGTAAGTTTGAAAGCCAGAAAAAAAAACACAAAAAAGACGAAATCAGCTTAATTAATCTCAACATTTGTTTTTCATATCTGTTGATAGTCTAAATTTTTTGCATCAGGGCAAACGCATCTCGTCAATAAACTAGGGGTAATTATCAATAAACCGGGTTTTATTGCGCTTGTTGACAATAGACTTTCAACATATAGTGTCTATAAAATCAAACAAACACTACATATAGGGAACGGCAAAATAAGATGCGTTTGCCCTGGTCTAAATTCCAGTTACGAGGTGGCGTGATCAATTTCTGATCTTCAAGGTAGACGGTGTGCCTCAAGCCCAGGAAAAGCCTTGTAGAGTGAAGCAATGTGATCAGTATTCAGATGAGCACAGAGTAATTTCGCTTTTTCAGCTTGAGGATAGATCGCTACTATTATTTTTGTCCAAAAGTGACGGACTCGCTGAGAGGTTGGATCTCTGTTCCAGGAAAATAAAAACTGAGAATACGATCGCTACTCCAACCTAACTCAGCTAACTTAATAGAACCTTTCTGAGAGAAACCTACCCCATGTCCAAATCCCCCTCCAACAAAACTATAGCCCCACAAAGTTTTATCGGGTTTGTATATAGGGTCTAAATAAAACAGTGTACTCCAAGGCACCCAAAAGGCATTTTGTACTTCGTCCTTATTTAACTCTATAATTCCTTTATCAGTTTCCACAGTCATTTTCAGAACACGACCAGCAAGCGATCGCTCTGTCACCTCCACATTTTTTACAGTTTCAATTTGAGCAAAAGGACTTTTTTTCTCTCGAAAATAACTCTTTAAATAGCTAACTATACCAGGTAAACTCACTACCTCCCGCCAACGAAACTCTATCCAACCTTCTTCATTAAATCCTTTTTGAAGACTCATAAACTTACGGAAATTTTGTTCATCAGCTAAACTATTTGTAGATAAATCCCAGATATTATTAGCTGAATCAACTACGGGTCGTAAATAGGGACGTTCAGTGCCATTCCACAAGTCGTTAAAATCTGCTGTCACACCACCACTAACAGCAAAATAAACAGCATCTATCAACTCATCCTCATAGGTCAGGACTTTTCCTCTAGTTGCTGCTACCGCTTCATCTGTTTCTGGGTATACATCTAATCCTTTGTAGACTTGACAGTGAGTATTGGCACACAACTCATAATTATCTGCTACAAACCTATGTAAATTCCGTAGTGCATAAGTTCTAGCTAAAATTGCCTGAGCTTCTAGGGATGCTTTTGGTGGCCAAGCTCCTAATTCGTGGGGTACTACTCCCCGAATATAAGTTTCTATTGGGATATTATTTACTAATGTGTAGCTTCCATAAGCATTCGGTTGTAATTTGAGTGAGCCAGCATAACGTCGTTCTTCTGGTATTGCTGTATCTTGGTTAAATTGATTATTAACGAGAATTATATCTTTTCCTGCTGTAATATCTAATTCATGGCGATGATAAGTATAGCCATTCATTTCCCAGTAAGCTGTGGGTCTTTGTTTGAGAACTTCCAAATCGAGATATACATTTGTATTACTATTAGCTTGTAGACTTTCTAGTAACCAGCGTCGCAATAAAGGAGTTTTATAAACTTCTCTTTTTGCCCAAACTTTCCATCTTCCGGGTTGGGTTACTTCTACTTCTATTCCCTTATTTTTCCATAATTGAGCATCTTCTTCAGCATTTTCATAACTGCGGTGACTACTGAGAATTAACCGCTCTTTTAATAATGCTTTTTCTTGCGGTCTCATCTTAATTTTCAACTCAACTTTTTCAGTAGTAAGAGTTTCTTTTCCTACTGGAGTTTTAAAGCTTAAAGTTAATTGATCTCCAGGAGTAGCTCTCAGGGTGATTTTATCTGTAGTTTTAGTACCAAATCGTTGTATGACTCCTATTTTGAGCAATCTATTAGATTCTTCTAAAGCTTCTGCTGGTCTTTTATATAATCCTAGCAGTAAAGCTGTTATCAATATTGTAATCGGAATTAATTTGTGAGTGAAATATTTTTTATATATCTTAGTCTGCAATTTTATTTACCTCCACAGTGTTTATTTTATAGCTATTGTAGCTAAAAATAGCTAGATTGAAAAAAACTTATAATTTAATTATTTTGAGCGACTCTCAAACTTAAGAATTAGTCAAATAAATATTTTTTATTTATGGTTGAAACTATACAATAAATGCAAAATTATCATCAAGAAAAATACTTCTTAGGTAGATAAATAAATTATCACTTTTTTTCCTTTCCCCCCCTCATTGGGAGATATAGCAATGAGCGCTGGTATATTTACAAATTGTAGTAGGGGCAAAAGAGCTAGAAGTCTTATATTATCGGCAATTTATTCCCCCTGTTCCCTGTTCCCTGTTCCCTGTTCCCTGCGCACAGCGCTATACTTGATCAAATCACATCAAGACTCTGTAGATATAACAAACAACTTTTATATCATGTCCGTTTAATTAGTGA
>NZ_JAAHGK010000832.1:0-3504 GCF_010672505.1 Okeania sp. SIO2B9
ATAATTGATAAGTATCTCTCTCTAAAACGGATAGCATTGAATAAAAGGAAAAGTAATTCATTGTTTCTCCTCAGTTGGAGAGTATTTTTACCTGAATTATTCGGTAAAATCAAAAAAAATATATTTATATAGATGATTTATGCTGGACATAAATAAAATTTTAGCTCAAGAATTAAATATCAATTCTCAAAGTATTAAAAATGCTTTGGACTTGTTAAATGGAGGAGCGACTATTCCTTTTGTGGCTCGTTATCGGAAAGAATATACAAATTCTTTGGATGAAACTCAACTCCGAAATATATGGGATAGATTTACTTATCTTCAGGAACTTGAAGAAAGAAAAAAGGTAATTCTCAAAGCAATTAATGATGCTGGCAAACTTACCGATGAATTACAGGAAAAAATTGATTTATGTCTGCAAAAAACAGAACTTGAAGACCTATATCTTCCCTATAAACCAAAACGACGGACGAGGGCGACTATTGCTAAGGAAAAAGGTTTAGAATCTTTGGCAGAATTTATTAAATCTCTGAATAATCCTCAAGCAAAATCTACATCTATTGAGCAAGAAGCTGTTAAGTATATTGCTGAAGAAAAAGGAGTAAAAAATATAGAAGAAGCTATTCAAGGAGCATCTGATATTTTGGCAGAATCAGTGGCAGAAAAAGCTGAATTACGCTCTTATATCAGAGAATATTTTCTCAAATCTGGTTGTTTTAGTTCCAAAATTAAAGATGATTATCCTGAAGGTACGACTAAGTTTGAAATGTACCGGAATTTTCGGGTAAATGTTAAAGATATTGCTCCTCATAATATGTTGGCTTTGTTACGAGGAGAGAGTGAAGGGGTATTAAATTTAGAACTAGATTTTGACCGAGATTTTGTATTGTCTTATTTGGCAGATTCAGAAATTAAAACTAGAGTTAAAGAAGTCAGATATTTTTATCAGGAAATGCTCAAAGATGCTTTGAATCGCTTGATGAAAAATTCTTTAATTAATGAAGTTCGAGGGCAAAAGAAGGCCGAGGCAGATATTGAGTCAATTAAAACTTTTGAAACTAATCTAAAAGAGTTATTATTATCTCCACCAGCAGGAATGAAACCTACTTTAGGAATTGACCCAGGATTTAGAACAGGTTGCAAAGTTGCTGTGTTAGATGAAACGGGGAAATTCTTAAAATATCAAGCAATATTTCCCCATAAATCTGCGGCAGAAAAACAACAAGCTACTACAACTATTAAGCAATTAATTCAAAAGTACAAAATTGAACTTATTGCTATTGGTAATGGTACGGCAGGAAGAGAAACAGATGAATTTATGACTGAAGTAATTTCTACTTTAGATAAAAAACCAATAAAAGTCATAGTAAATGAATCTGGTGCTTCAATTTATTCTGCTTCTAAAGTAGCAATAGAAGAATTTCCTGACTTAGATATTACAGTGCGGGGAGCTATTAGCATTGGCAGACGTTTACAAGACCCTTTAGCAGAACTGGTAAAAATCGACCCCAAGTCTATTGGAGTCGGTCAATATCAACATGATGTAGACCAAAAATTGTTGAAGAAAAAGTTAGATGAGACAGTAGAAAGTTGTGTAAATTATGTGGGAGTAGATTTGAATACTGCCTCAAAAGAATTACTAATTTTTGTTTCTGGTATGAGTTCGACAGTCGCTAAAAATTTAGTTAAATATCGGAATGAAAATGGAGCTTTTAAGAATCGTCAAGAAATTTTGAAAGTGTCAAAATTGGGAGGGAAAACTTTTGAGCTTTGTGCTGGTTTTTTAAGAATTCGGAGCGGTGAAAATCCTTTAGATAATACAGCAGTACATCCAGAAAGTTATTCAGTTGTAGAAAATATAGCTCAAGATTTAGCTGTATCGATAAATCAGATTAATCAAATCTCAAATAGAGTAAAATCTCTGGATTTAAAAAAGTATGTAACCGATAAAATTGGCGAACCAACACTCAAGGATATTATCAATGAATTGGAAAAACCAGGACGCGACCCTAGAGCAGAATTTAAGTATGCAACTTTTCGAGAAGGCATCAAAGAAATTAAAGATTTAGAAGTAGGAATGGAGTTGGAAGGAATAGTAACTAATGTCGCTAATTTTGGAGCTTTTGTTGATGTGGGAGTACATCAAGATGGGTTAGTACATATCTCTCAGTTGGCAGATTATTTTGTTAAAGATCCAAAGCAAGTTGTGAAAGTTGGGCAAGTGGTAAAAGTAAGAGTTTTGGAAATAAATGAAAAGTTGAAACGAATTGGTTTATCGATGCGAAAGTAAGTTTAAATAGGAGTCAGTAGTCAGGAGTCAGGAGTCAGGAGAGAAGAAAGAAGCAAGAATAAAAAAGCAAGAAAGAAGAAGAAAGAATAAAGAGGAGGAAAAATAGATTTTTTTTATCACTAATTATCCGGACATGATATAAGTTCAAAATTCATATTATGGCAGGGAACAGGGAACAAAGAACAGAGAACAGGAACAGTGGGAAAAGCTTTTCTCTGTCTCAGGTTCATCATCAACATAAGTCAAACACCAACTCGTTCCTTGCGATAGACCAATTAAAAAAAATGTTACGAATAATAATGGCAGTGGTGGTGGATTGTAATTATTTTTGTTACCAGACAAATAGTGGGAGCATCTTGCTCCCGTAATCTTGTTCAATTATAAAAAATAAAATCAATTATCACACAGAAGTTACTAATTCTTTCCCCTATATGTTGTCAGTTTATTAATTTATGTAAAAAAACAGAATATTTGTATACCGCAATACTTCAAAAAACATCTACTTATATCTATCTTCTTAATAAAGACATTATAAATAGGTGAGCATAAATAAACGCAATATTAGAGGGCGAGTTTTTAGAACTCGTAAGCGCTTAAGTCAAAGCTTTCGGTTAAACCCTCTCCTACAATTTTTTTTACGTTTAATTAGACCTACCTACTTATACAGATTTTATGATTCGTTATATTATGTCCGGTTGATTACTTATAAATAAAATGACGGAGGAGTAAGGAGTCAGGGGTCAGAAGTCAGGAGGGAAGAAAGAAGCAAGAAATAAGAGGAGGAAAAGGAGGAAGTTTTTTTTATCACGCTCTTATCCGGACATGATATTAGAATATAAAAAATATAGTATCCCCACAAAAATTAAAGTGTATTAGCCTAGAAAAGTTACAAAATTTGGCAGAAGAAATTTACAAAAATACTAACATTCCTGTTCGTTATAAACAGAAATAACATCCTGGTTGTTTGATGATAAAAAAACAAGGTAAGCATTTCCTGCGGAATGCTGTGCAAACAGCTTTTTAATGAATGAAGCAAGCACTTGCTTAACTTCTACTACATTTTTAAACAAAGAATTGAAGCACAAGAGCAACGAGCTTAAATTGTCCACTAAAAGTAATAAAGCTGATAGCTGATAGCTGACCGCTGAATGCTTGCAAAACAAGTAAATAGAAATATGATTAACTTAATAGCCAAATCATCAACAATAACACCA
>NZ_JAAHGK010000833.1:0-3503 GCF_010672505.1 Okeania sp. SIO2B9
TCTCGACTAATAATCATCATGATCATCGGAAACCAAAACAATGGAAGGCTCAAAGAAAATAATGTTAAAAATCTTTGTATATGTTTTCGACTACTTTCATATGTGATTGGTAAAGGAAAACAACCAGAAATGCCTTTCTATTTTGACAGTTTTCTATACCGTTAATCACCAAACTAAAATTTTTAAAGTTTGGACTTGAGTATCACTGATAAAAATTGCATTTGGTCGGTCTATTTATGTAAGTGGATCGACTTTTTCTACCATAAAATGTGAGTGATGGCTACCATCAACAATTGAGATAAAAATCAACTTGAATTGGGGGAGAAGGGATTGGTAAGCTCAACGTGCCAACCCCTTCTCTAAAAATGATGATCATTATCATTTTCTTTGTGGGTTTAATCCCCCACCGTCAACGGGGGTGTTCAAAATTACTTGGGGTTAGAATCCCCATGTAATTTTCCTCCTGTCTCCTGTCTCCTGTCTCCTGTCTCCTTCTTCAATATTGAGGAAAAATCCAGATTTTATACAGAGGTATAATCCTTGAAACTATTGTGGGACAATATTTTTGAGGTGCTTGTCTCCCCCTGAGGGTTTTCCCATTTCTTCATAAGCAGATACTAAGTCTTCCAAAACTTCCTTCGCATTTTCTAGCGCTTCATCATAAGATTCACCGTAAGTTTGAGCGTACTTCCCCCATTCAGGTAAACTAGCAATTTGACACTCCCCCGTTAAATCAAAGATTATAACGGGAGATTCTTGTTTCAAACTCTTAACTAGGTAACAAATCAAACAAGCTGAGTTGCACCCCCGCCAGAACGTCTCCACAAGCATTTTGGTTAACGGTATGTCCTACCGCTATTAGTCCTCTATTTCTAATTACTTTTGCAGCAGCAATATCACGATTTATTTGATAACCACAACTGCTGCAATTGTGACTTCTTTCAGACAATTTCTTTTTCTGTCTCTGACCACATCCAGGACATTCTTGAGAAGTATGATTTTTATCAACTTTTGCATAATATTTACCTCGTTTCCAACAAACAAAAGGTAAGATTTCGTTAATAAACTGACCTATGCCACTATCTAAAGATTGCTTCCTGACAATACCTCTAGACCAAGAATTAAAGTTAATATCTTCTACAAAAATATTATCAGCTAAATTGCAAAGTTGATGAGCTAATTTAAAATGCCAATCACGTCTAGTATTAGCTATTTTTTCATGTAGTTTAGCTATTTTATTTTGATATTTGAACCAATTATTTGACCTAATTGTTTTCTTCTTAAGTCTTCGTTGCAGCAATTTAAGCTCGCGTAGTTGACTTAACAAAAACTTAGGAGATTTAATTAATTGTCCTGTGGAAGTAGCTACAAAATTTTCTATACCTGCATCTACACCTAATGAGACTTTACCTACTGGATTATCTGGCACTGATTCTGAGGAAGTAAAAGTAATCATCAAATAATAACCACTAGCTTTTTTAACTATCCTAGCTTGTTTAGCTGTCATAGCTTCGGGATAAGGTCTACTTTTTCTAATTTTAATCCAACCAAGTTGAGGTAATTTAACTTTAGTATAACCTAAACAATTTTTAAGCATTGCAGGAAAAACAAAGCTTCTTAACTTTTTCTTAAATCTAGGAAAGCCTTTACCCAAACTTTTCATCTCAGAAAATGCTTGATCTAAAGTCTTTAAAGTTTGTTGTAATACTTGAGCATTAACTGACTTTAATTTAGGATTAGTTTTCTTAGCTATGGTTAGACTTTTTGCTTGATTATTATAACTAGGATAAGGAGTGTCAGCAGGTATAATATATTCCGAAATAATTGAACAACTATTGATTGGTGACTTTTTTGAACTTAACCAGTCTTTACGCTCTCTTAAAGCATAATTATACACAATTCTAGATACATCAAGAATCTGATTAATTTCTGCTTCTTGTTGTTGATTTGGTCTAAGTTTGTACTGATAAGTTAAAGCTATCACTTGACAATATTTTATATTTCTAAATATACTAATACTGTAACGCAAATTGTATATACAGTCAATGGTTAGGAAAAAAATTTTTGTAGTAAGATTAACTGATGATGAAAAAGAAAGACTAGAGTATTATGCAGAAATTATGCAAGTATCAATGTCTGAAATAATTCAAGATTACTGCAAAAGTTTGCCAAAACGACCTCAAGCTCAATTAAAGGATTCGCTACCGCTCAATTAATTGCTGGTTTAAATTCATCTCACCGTTAAATCAAAGATTATAATGGGAGTCCTCTTTAAACAACACTGATAGGTTTTATCCTTTTCAGACCATTGAATTAAAATACTATATTTCAATGGAAATTATAAATTAGGTGCTTAGGTGTACAATGAGGTAATAATTATGCTACTGGACATAGATTCTATATGCTCGCACCTTTTCCATTGTACAAATAGTAGCACAAATTTATTTAAAATCAACCCCTTGCTGAAAAATTTTTTCATCTATTTCAAAGGTACAGCGAACAGCGAATTTTAGCATATCAGTCAGGTATATCAGGTATAATATACGCGGGCAAGATGCCCGCACTAATTATGAAATAAGCTGTCAAGCCTTCTAATTTAGCCGGAGGTACTGATAAGTGAGAACTGAATTTCCTAACCTCCAGTCAAAGAATTTTTAAGTAATTCAATTCCACCCTTGACACCTTCATAACCAAAACGCAGAATTAGACCACTTAAAATCGCACCCATTGCACAAAGGACCAACCCACCTAAACTAATAACACCATCATCATCCAACAAACCAAAACCAGTAACAAAAATCCCGATCGCCGGTAAAGTATTAGTACCCGGAATTGGAATCATCATCGAAATAGCCATCACAGCGATCGCGCAACCAATGACAATTCTACCAACAAAACTCGTACAAATATAACTCAATCGAGGACGAGAAATCAACTCAATTTTCTGTAACCAAGGAATGCCAGACTTCAAAATTCCTTGTATTTTATCCAGAGAGATTGAATGATTTAACCAACTCTTAGGCAACCACGGAGTTTTAGAACCAACTATTAGTTGAACTGCCAATAAAAGTAATAAAATTCCAAATGGAATTGAATAACCAGGAGCAGGTACAGGCAAAGCAGAAGGTAGAGACAAAATTACGAATAAAAAGCCAAAAATTCTCTCTCCTGCTAAATCAATAATGTCTCCCAAAGTAACTTTAGAAGCACATTTTTCGTCAAAAAAATATCGTTGTAATTCTACAGATAATTTGGCCACGAATTTATATTATTTAAAGTTAAATATGGAACTAAGTTAAAAGTACAAAACTTTCAAGGAATATATGATTAGAAGATTTGATAGTAACCATAAGAGATTGACTTATATCATGTTCGGATAATTAGAGATAAAAAAACTTTCTCCTTCTTATATCAAATTCGATAGTATTGGTGTAATTAAATAAAGAGTGTGGGTAGTGTGGGAAGATGGGGATCTCAAGAAAGATTTGGCAATGGCGCTGAGG
>NZ_JAAHGK010000834.1:0-3499 GCF_010672505.1 Okeania sp. SIO2B9
AAGTTGCATAAATAGTTGTATTCTATATTAATGAAAACCGCTATAAACCAAGTAGACCACCAGGCAAATTGACAAGTAATCCTGGAGTTAGCTGAAAGTTGTCAGACTCAGAAGTTAATTCATAAAATCCGTCGGGAGTTTGCCCACTCATTGTTTTTGGATTTAGTTCAGTTTTTTCTATTTTATAGCAGGGAACAGAGAACAGCGGGAAAAACATTTCTTCTTATTCGGTTCATCATCAGCATAAGTTCTAACCTACTAGAACAACCAGGTAAAAAGTTCAGAAAAGCTTTCCAAGGTTTTATATCATGTTCGGATAATTAGTCATAATAAAACTTTCTGCTTCTGTTCTTCTTTCTTCCCTCCTGACTCCTGACTCGGTCTTCCTGACTCCTCCGTCTAAGCTTTTATATCATGTTCGGATAATTAATCATAAAAAAACTTTCTCGGCGTTGGTGAATCAAGCTATGAAACCTAAATTTAGCGAAATATAAAATGCTTTTCAGTTAATAGTTAGACAATTGCCATTAAAGCACAATCATAACCACGCATCACCAACGCCACTTTCTCCTTCTCCTGCTGTTTCTTCTTCTTTCTTCTCTCCTGAGGACTGAGGACTGACTCCTCCGTCTAAAGTTTTTATTTTGGCATTGAAGAAATACCTTTAAATAATAATATTAATCCCCCAATTAAAATTGCTACTGCTAAACCACCACTCAGTAAATCAAGCCAACCACTATTTTCCATAATCAAACTCAGTTTAACTCTTAATAAATCTTATATCATACCTATTTTGTTATAGTCAATACTGAATTGACTAATAATCATTAAAATTTTATTTAATTTACTGATTTTTATGAGAATTTGAGTAAATTATGGATACTATAGTATCTATGAGATTTTTATAAAATAAAAAAATATAGTAAGCATTCAGCTAGCTCGCAGTCAGCTTTTAGCTGTTTCATAAATAATGAATATACACTGCTAAGGTCAAGGTTAGTTTTTTTTCCAATACTTTGAATTATCATTAAATCTCTCAATACTAATTCCTTGCTATCAAGGTAATGAATTAATAGCTGATAGCTGAATCCTGACAGCTAAATGCTTACAAAATATATAAAAAATCTGAGGAAGAAGCAGTACAAATTCCTATTAAGTATTAAATTTACTAATTTTTTTCTATGAGTTATTGCCTCAACTTACATTGCCAACAACCTCAAAATCCCAACGATGTAGAATTTTGCCAAGCTTGCGGTTCAAAATTGTTACTGCGAGGACATTATCAAGTAATTAAACCTATTGGCAACGGCAGCTTTGGCAGAACTTTTTTAGCAGTGGATTTAGATAGATTTAATACATCCTGCGTAGTCAAACAATTTTTTCCACAAAATCACAACTTAATCTCTACTGAAAAAGCATCAGAATTATTTAAAAGAGAAGCAGAGCAACTATTAAAATTGGGAGATAATCCTCAAATCCCCACTTTATATGCTTACTTTGAAGAGCAAGAAAATCTTTATTTGGTAGAACAATTTATCGCCGGAAAAACTCTTCTCCAAGAATTAGAAGAACAAGGTGTATTTAGCGAGAATAAAATCTGGGAAATATTATTAGAATTATTGCCATTATTAAAATTTATTCACGAAGAAAAAGTAATTCATAGAGATATAAAACCAGAAAATATATTACGATTTAATACTTCAAGATCGCTAGAAAAAGGAAAACATAAATTAGTCTTAATAGATTTTGGCGTTGCCAAACTAAATAGTCAGGATTTTGCGAGTGAAATTGGTACTATCACTGGTACATTAGGATATGCTCCAATAGAACAAATACGCGGAGGTAAAGCATATCCAGCTAGTGACCTCTACAGTTTAGGTATGACCTGTATTCACTTGCTAACTCAAATAGCACCTAACCAACTATTTGACCCATTTAGTGGAGAATTAATCTGGCGATCGCATCTAGTTCAACAAGGAAGAGAAATTAGCGATCGCCTAGAAAAAGTCTTAGATAAATTAGTCAAAGACCTAGTAAAAGAAAGATATCAATCAGCTACAGAATTACTAACAGAAATTTCCCATAAATCAACTCCTAATATTCACCCAAAAACTCATATTTATCAAGTAGAAAAAAAATCTTTAGAAGAAATACAAAAAACTCAAGAAGAGCCGGAGAAAGTACCTCATATCAGTATAATTGTACAAGCAGAAGTAGAAGCATGGAAAAACAGACAAAATGTAGCAGAATCAAATGAATATAAGCGGGGAAAAATATTTCATAACAACATCAATAGTCACTATCAAAGCACTCAAAAATTATCAGAAGAACCACATCTTAACTATCAATCAAAACCACTGAATAACGTCATAGAATTTGAAAAGAAAAAAGCAAATTTATCTTCAACAAAAACAAAAATTAGAAACTATTTAAAACTCTCTCAGTTATGGAAAAGTGTACAAATTATCCAAGAGCATAACGTTTCTATAAACACCATAGCTATCAGTCCCCACGGTTTTACTTTAATAACTGGCAGCGATGACAAAATAATTAGACTATGGAATCTCAAAACAGGACAACTTTTGCATAAATTTTTAGGTCATACTGCCGAAGTATATACAATAGCTATTACCGCTGATGGTAGAAGAATATTCAGTGGTGGAGATGATAGAACAATATTAGCTTGGAACTTACAGAAAAAAACAATTGCAGACAGATTTTATAGCCATTTAGGTTATCCTTATAGTCATCGGGGTGGTGCTATTTTGTCAGTAGCTATTAGTCCAGATAATGAAACCGTAATAAGTGGCAGTGCTGACCATACAATTAAACTTTGGAATCAACGTAATGGAGAATTACTTTGCAAATTACATGAACACTTAGATAAAGTTTTCTGTGTCACTTATGCCAAAGTTAATAATACTGATACCGCAAAAAATCATCCTCAAAATCACATTTTTGCTAGTAGTAGTGCTGACAGTTCCATCAAAATTTGGCAAGCAGGAACCTGTGTCAGTCTGAAAACTTTGAGGGGACATTCTGGAGGAGTATATTCAATTGCTTTTACTTCAGATGCTCAAGCGATCGCAAGTGGTGGTGCAGATCGAACTATAAAACTCTGGGATGTTCGCACAGGTGAGTTACTGAATATATTCAAAGGTCATTCTCGTGCAGTTTTATCTGTTGCTATTACTCCCGATAGTCAAATTCTTGCTAGTGGAAGTCTAGATGGTACGGTTAAATTGTGGAATTTGCAGACAGGAAAATTATTAGATAGTCTTTGTGGTTATCATCCAGTGCAATTTACTTCAGATGGTAAAACTCTAGTTAGTGGAGGTGAAGGAGGTCGGATTTTAATTTGGAAGCTATAGTAATATCATGTCCACTTGCTCTCTTTCTAAGTGTTGTTTGTCTCCACTTACCATTACCATGCAGGACTATCGAAAATTTGGTAGTCCTACACAGTAATGGTAAGTGGAGACAAACAACACTTAGAAAA
>NZ_JAAHGK010000835.1:0-3495 GCF_010672505.1 Okeania sp. SIO2B9
GGCGACGAATCGATGATCGATCGTCCGTTCGCCGAGCGGCGCGAGCGGCTCCTGGCCACCGTCGCACCGCGGCATCGAGTTCGGATCACACCGGCGTCGGACGATCGTGCGCAGGCCGAGGAGTGGTTCGGCCGGTTCGAGGGCGCCGGGCTCGACGGGATCGTTGGCAAGCCCCGCGAATTTTTTTCCTCAAAAAATGGTTTTGTAAGATTTATTTCTCAAATATGTATAATATCTAAAAATTCAAAAATTATTTAAGAATATTATGGAAGATTTAATAACAATAGAAACAGCAGCTAATTCAGTTATCAAAAATTCCCCGAATAAACCCTCTCAAGATTCTGTAGTCTCTGCACTTATTCAAATTGAAAAACAGTCAAAAAAACAAGAAAATAACTATAATATTGAGCAATTATCGGGCAATTGGCAATTATGTTTTATTACTGGTACGAAAAAAACTAGAAAGCGAGCAGGTATTGTTCTGGGAGCTGGACGTTATATTCCTAATTGGGTAAAAATTTCACTCTCCTATTTTTCTCCTCTCAATACTTCTGAAACACCTGAGCAATTAGAAATAGGCAGGGTAGAAAATACGGTAGAATTTGCTGGTTTGAAACTATCTCTTTCTGGTCCGACAAAATTTATAGATAAAAAAAATATTTTGGCGTTTGATTTTACAAAAATTACAATCAAATTATTAGGAGTAAAACTTTATTCTGGATATATTCGAGGTGGTCAAGAAAGTGAAGATAAATTTGCGACTGAAAGTGTGGGTAAGCAAGCTTTTTTTGCTTACTTTTTGATTCAAGAAAAATTTATTTCTGCGAGGGGAAGAGGTGGAGGATTAGCTATTTGGGGAAAATTGGAAAATTAGAATTTCAACAGTTAATTCAGAAGGAAGAAGGAAGAAAGAAGAAGGTTTTATAGCACTGCGTCTTTTGGTTAGGACAATAAATTTGGGTTGTAGGGGAGACTATACATAAGCAATTTTCCCTTTTGCTCTCTGCTTTCTACCTTCTTCAACTAAGAGGATATCTGAAAAGTTTTTTGATACTGAATTTTGCCCGTCTAGCAAGCCAACTTTGGGGGGAACAAGAGTCAATTTACTTCTAAAAGTCCCTCAATTTTGAGGGATTTAGGGGGCTTGGATGTAGTAAATGAGACTTCTCAGACAACCTCTAAGATTCCGTTGATAACTTTTGCCCAATTCTAGGTTCTTGACCAGCTAAAAGTCGTTCAATATTGCTGCGGTGACGCAAAATTACATACATACCACCAGCAACAGCAAATATTTCATAAGGCAGTGGTTGACCTGTGAAAAACATTAACCCAGAAACAGAAATAGTAGCAATGATAGAACTCAGAGAAACAATACGACTAATAGCTAAAAATACAGCAAATACAGAAAGTGCTCCTAAACCAACAACCCAAGACATTGCTAACAAAATACCCAGACTAGAAGCAACTGATTTGCCTCCCTTAAAACCAATCCAAATAGATTTAGTATGGCCGAATATAGCTATTAGTCCTGCTAAGATTACCATCCATTCTTTTGCTATATAAACATCAGGTATTCCAGCAGCAATAGTTAAGTTTTGCACAAACAAAAGAGAGTAAATATAGCGGACTAGAGCGATCGCTAATACCCCTTTTAAAATATCAATAACTAACACCGCCAAAGCAGGCCATTTGCCGATGGTTCTTAATACATTTGTCGCACCTGTAGAACCCGAACCTTGTTCGCGAATATCAATCCCGTAGAACCACGAACCTATCCAATAACCACTAGGAGTAGCACCCAATAAATAGGCAATAATTAATATTACTCCGTTTAATAATAACCAGCTAATCATTAAATTACTCCTTTAAAAAAAGCATCAATTAGGAGGAACAAATTTAGCATAGCTTGAATTGATCCTATATCCACAATCCCTCTGAATTAGCTTTTTGCTTGCTCCAATTCAGAAATATTTGTACTTCTTGGAGATATAGCAGAAGGAAGAAGGAATAAGGAAGAGGGAAGAAGGAAGGAGGTTTTAGTTATCTAGGAGAGAAAAAGAAAGAAGGAAAAATTTTGCATTGTCTGAGTTTTAAGCTTTTGATATGTCCAGACCCTTTCCTTTGACTACTATATTGTTATCAATCTAGCTATTAATTTTTGATTTTTTGATTTAAGGAGAGGTAATTCTAAATTCTAAATTCTAAATTCTAAATTCTTCAATTTCAAAATCTATCCATTGAGTTTTGAGTTCCAGGTTCAGGAGCAAAGGCTAACCACAGAGGAAACTGTAACATTGAGAGACTAATTTTATCTTCCGTATCATCAATCACAATTATCGGTAATTTTCCCTGTTTCACTAACCGCCCTGCTTTTTGGGCCAATATCTCTGGATCTTCAAATAGAGCCACACCTCTATCTGGACTAAAATCACGGCGGTCAATGCCTAAACAATCTTGTAAACCCCGTCGCCATTCTCCTAAACGTTCCGGGGAGTTAGCAAGTATCAGAGCGCGTACTCGTGTATCGTACAAATCTCTTAATACAGAAACAATTGTCGAAGCAACCAAAATATTTTGCAAGCGACTGCCCATAGTTCGCAGGGCACCACGACCACCCTGAGAAAAAAACCAGCTAGAAACTCTTTCTGCATGAATAGGTTCAAATGTACGCCGTAATTTCCAGGGCGGGCCATAATAATCTGGCATCTTCCGATATTCATCAAGAATTTGGCGAATTTGTCTAGCTTGCTCCTCAAAACCCATTTCCGCAAATTGGGGATTTTCAGTATTTCTGACAGACCGAGGAGAATTTTCCATAACAGAAGGAGTTGGAGGTTCCTGTATCTGTGGAGTTAATTCTAACTGTTCGGCAGCAAGAGCTAAATCTTGTAAACTTCCTACTAAATAATCTTTAAATCCCTGAATTCTAATTGCCAAATCCTGAGAAGCACCTGCAAAAGTAGTTCGCATCTCTTTCTGAATACGTTCTTTGCGACGTTCTAGTTTTTCGACTTCTACTTGCAATACTTGTCTACGGGACTCTAACTGATTCAAAGCTTCAGGTAACAGACGCCCTATGGCCTCAGTTTGCGCCATTACTTCTTGCTGTAATTTGGCCTTGGTTTGTTGTAGGACAGCTATTTCCTCCTTCAAATTTTCTTCTTGATGTTGAAGGCCATTAACTAGTGGTGTTAATTCTGTTTCAATTTCTGCAACTGGGGGAGTTGTAGGTTCTTCTTTGATATTAGGAATATCTGTAAAATTCTCTTTTACAAATGGGGGAGTTGTAGATTCTTCTTTGATATTAGGAGTATCTGTAGAATTCTCTTCTATAAATGGAACATACTCTGCATCTATTTCTGTAACTGGGGGAGTTGTAGATTTTTCCTTGATATTAGGAGTATCTGTAGAATTCTCTTCTATAAATGGAACATACTCTGCATCTATTGGTTGAGTCGTGGTAGACTTGTAAGTCCTGACACTTTGTTTATCTGA
>NZ_JAAHGK010000836.1:0-3486 GCF_010672505.1 Okeania sp. SIO2B9
AGTCTTTCGGTGCCAACAACTAATGAAACAGCATGATTTAATACAAGGACTAACTTGCTTCCATTGGTGGCCTCAAACTAGGGCTATTCAATTATAAGCGATCGCTTGAACATAAAGGTAGTTGGCGATCGCCATCTTTTTGGCCATAAAGTTTGAATACATCTACTGTAATAATTCTGGTTTTATTATAAGTTATCATCCGAACATGATATAAATGGTAAACCAGATATCAAACATGAGAGTATATGACTCGTAAAGCCTATTCCACAGACCTAAGCGATTCCCTCCGGGACGCTGCGCGAACGCTGCTTGGGAAATCATAGCTCCCATGCTACCTGTGGCCAAATCTGAAACATCCAGAGGAAGGAAACAAACAGTGGACTTACCAGAAGTTGTTAATAGTATTCTCTACTGGAGTCGTAGTGGTTGTGCCTGGGAACTGTTACCCCATGACTTCCCACCAGCCAAGACTGTGTATGGGTATTTCCGAAAATGGCAAAAACAAGGAGTCTGGCAACGGATTCACGATAGCCTACGGGCTAATGTCCGTCAACAAGAGGGACGAAACCCCGAACCCACAGGAGCTATAATTGATAGCCAATCAGTGAAAACAACGGAGATAGGAGGAGCAGAGCGAGGCTTTGATGGAGGCCAAAAAGTCAAAGGCCGGAAACGGCACATCGAGCGTGGAGACATTAGGGCTAGTGTTAGTAGTGTTGGTTCATGCTGCCAATATATCAGATGTCACAGCTGGAAGGATGTTGCTGGCAGAATCAAGCCTGTCAGTTCCAACTCTACAAAAGGTTTGGGCCGATAGAGGTGATCGAGGACAGTGATTGCAGCAAGTCGCGGGTGGATGCGAGCTTTACCTGGAGGTGGTTGAACGTTCTCAAAAAAGTTTTGAGGTTGAACCTCGACGTTGGGTAGTTGAGAGAACTTGAGGCTGGCCCTTGACGACAAAGACGACTAAGTAAAGATTACGAGGGTTTACCGGAAGTGAGTGAAGCTGTCGTTCACATTGCCATGATGTCACTGATGTTAAATCGTCTTGTGGCTTAAGGTTTTATTTACAGATACCCTCTAATAGTCTTTTATTAAAGTTGAAAAATCTTTTCTCTAAAAGAGTCTGAAATTTTTAGTTCAATGATACCAGTTCTCCAAAAAAGGAGAAAGGTTTTTAGATTATATCCTAACAAAGTGAAACCTACCCATTTCACCTCAAACTTTATAGAAACATTTAGGATTATCCCAAACGATTTTTTTAACTATCTCCTGAGATAAATTTTTCTCAAGCTCTACAATGTTTTTCACAATATCTGGGTGATGATCCATGTGTGGATAATCTGAGCCAAATATTAAATTTTCAGAGCCAATGTAATCAATAATTTGAGTTAGATAAGGTTCAGATGGCTCAACGGCAATATAACATTGACGGCGAAAATACTCTGAAGGCAGCAACTTTACCATATCTTTGACTTCCCAATGTAAATTTCTATACTCTTCGTCCAACCGCCATAACCAATAGGGCAACCAACCACAACCAGATTCTAAAAATCCTACCCTCAGCTTCGGATGACGCTCTAATACTCCTCCTTCTATTAAGGCCAATAATGCCATCATCTGTTCCATGGGGTGAGAACAAGCATGGAGGGCAAAACGACTATTGAATCTATCTGCTCCTGTGGTGGGTAAGCGACCGTGGGTTGCCTCGTGAATGCCTACAGCTATATCTAATTCTTCGCAAGCAGCCCAAAAGGGTTCGTATTCCGCATCGCTCAAAATTCTGCCTTTGACAGGGTTAGGGCGTAAAAAAACTGCTTTCCAGCCAAAGTTTACAATTCGATGTAGCTCTTTGACCATCTCCTGGGGGTCATGGAGATTCATTGCTCCTACTCCTTTTAACCGACTGGGGTCATAGCTACAAAATTCTTCATACAGCCATGTATTGTAGGCATGGGTAAAAGCTCCGATGACTTCTGGGGGGAAAGTATCGATGGCAAATAACCACAGTCCGGAAGTGGGATAAATAAAGGCTATATCTATTCCCATCAATACCATTGCTTGGACGTGGGATTCCACGTCGTAGTGGTTTAAATAAGCATGGGGGTGAGCCTCCATCATCTGCCTATTTCCCTCTTGTTCTACTTGTTGGGAGATTTTTTCGGTGATGGGTTGTCCTTTGATTTTCATGTCGGTTGAGGGGGCAAAGTCTTGAAATTGAGGTTCGAGGTATTTGGCCCACATCTGGGAAGGTTCGATAGCGTGGGAGTCTGCATCTATAATTTTGTAACTGTTCAGCATTTTTATTTTTCTGTGTAGTAGACTGTTTCATCTAAATAAAATAGTGTAATAGTAGAGGCGGGTTCTGCATTAAATTAGTCTTACTCAACATTAAATTTAGATAAACCTGCCCCATGCCCCACTTCAGTAGATCCAGTAGTGTCGCGTCAAGCTTAAAATGGTGTATTAGCTTCATAGGCAAGAAGTTATCATCACAGACCATCAGGCGATCGCTAAAAATTGACATGGAGAAACAGGTGTTAAGAGTCTTAGTGTGCCACAGTTTCAACAACAGGATAAAGATGCTTCAATGACAAAATAGCAAAATAATAGTATACTTTAAGGTTTGGCGTTGCTGATTTGAGGTATGATATCATTCAGGATAAGAGGGCGAGCAAAAAACTTTCTCCTTCTACTCAGGGTTTCTTATTCTTTCTTCCCTCCTGACTCCTGAGGACTGACTCCTAAGTAATTAGGATTAATATCATATCAGAAATTTAAAATTGTTTAATTCGAGTGTTTGCTTTAGATGAATGTGATGTTTGTGCTGAAGATATTTGTGGTTATGAATGGGGCGATCGCCTGGAAAGACGAGAGGTAGAGGTAGACAACTATCGTGATTCCCAGACATACTATGGAGCTTTAGATTGCCAAAGTGAAGAAGTAATACTTAGTGCCTATCAAACAGCTAACACGGAAGCAACAATTGATTTTGTCAAGCATTTACGTATTCAAAGTGAGGAAGCGAAAATTGTTCTGATTTGGGATGGATCCAGTTACCATCGTTCCCAAGAGTTTCGTAA
The DNA here is from genome assembly GCF_010672505.1 of Okeania sp. SIO2B9. Classification (NCBI taxonomy): domain Bacteria; kingdom Bacillati; phylum Cyanobacteriota; class Cyanophyceae; order Oscillatoriales; family Microcoleaceae; genus Okeania; species Okeania sp. SIO2B9. The sequence continues at coordinate 3,084 of NZ_JAAHGK010000836.1, forward strand.
GTTTCTTGCCACAATCAATACTCAGACAAATATTACAGTTCATTGTTTGCGTTTTGGACCATATGCACCATCAGAAAATCCCATAGAGAATATTTGGGGACAAGCCAAAAAACTGCTTCGACAATTACACCAACGATGTCGCTCCTTTGCCATCACAAAAAAAATCTTTGAACTATTTATTAGAGTTGTCGCTAAATAGAGGGAAAAAATCGCTCCAACCTAGACAGAGCAATAATTTCAAGGCCTTTTTAGCCACCCCACCGGCCTCTTGCATGAACAGTGTATCGGTTGCCGACGGGGCCGTGCGCAGTTTCACACCTGCCAGATCAGCAGGCACGCGCACGGGATCCTTGGAATAGATCACCTGATACCCGACTTCCATCCAGCTGAGCGTGCGGATACC
>NZ_JAAHGK010000837.1:0-3485 GCF_010672505.1 Okeania sp. SIO2B9
TGGAGACAGGAGACAGGAGACAGGAGACAACCCTCCCCTCGCCCCTCGCCCTCCCAGGAGGGGAAGACAGGAGAAAAGGGTCGGGAGCGAGGGGGTAGGAGTAAAAATTGTCAATTTGGGATTTTTCTGCCCAACTATGAGCCTAAAATACTAACTTTTTGAGCATCAATAGCTGAAAAATTTGCACTGCAATTCGACCCCAAAAAGACACTTTTCTTTATATGTCAATGCTTTTAGATTTAATCAGCAGAGCAATAATTAAATTAAAGTAGTGGGTTTCTCGATCGAGCAGTTAAGAATGCTAAAAAAAAATGAGAAACCCTAATTATTTTCAGGGCTTCTCATCAACTAAACTAATTAAATATTTCAGAAGCTTCAAATGTAGAATTCTGATTGTGCTATAAACTACACTGCTACTGCTTTTTTAGTAGTAGCAGCTAATTCTCCACTAGCATATTTGGCAGCAAACTCATCCAAGGTTTGAACCTTAATTTTGCTAGCGTTACCAGCAGTACCAAATTGTTGATAGCGATCAGCACAAACCTGTTTCATGTACTTGATAGAAGGTTTCATAAAGTGACGAGGGTCAAAGTTAGAAGGATCTTGAGCAGCAGCTTCACGAATAGCAGCAGTAATGGCCAAACGGTTATCAGTATCGATGTTTACCTTACGAACACCACTCTTGATTCCTTTTTGAATTTCTTCTACAGGTACACCATAGGTTTCTGGAATTGAACCACCATATTTGTTGATCATTTCCAACAAGTCTTGAGGTACAGAAGAAGAACCATGCATAACCAAGTGAGTATTGGGTAGGCGACGGTGAATTTCTTCAATACGGCTAATAGCTAGAATTTCTCCTGTAGGCTTACGGGTAAACTTGTAAGCACCATGGCTAGTACCAATAGCAACTGCTAGAGCATCTACTTGGGTACGTTCTACAAATTCTACTGCTTCATCTGGGTCTGTCAAAAGTTGTTCACGAGAAAGGACGCCTTCTGCACCATGACCATCTTCTTTATCGCCCATACCAGTTTCTAGAGAACCTAAGCAACCTAGTTCTCCTTCTACACTTACACCAATGGAGTGAGCAACTTTAACTACTTCAGCAGTAACATTAACGTTATAGTCGAAGCTAGCAGGAGTCTTAGCATCTGCCTCTAGGGAGCCATCCATCATCACGCTAGTGAAACCATGGCGCATAGCAGAATAGCAAGTAGAGGGTGCATTACCATGGTCTTGGTGCATGGCGATGGGAATATGAGGATATGTCTCTACGGCGGCTATAATTAAGTGACGTAGAAAAATTTCACCAGCATACTTACGCGCTCCACGAGAAGCTTGGAGAATTACAGGACTGTTTGTTTCATCAGCCGCCTGCATAATGGACTGAATTTGCTCCATGTTGTTGACATTATATGCAGGAATTCCATAACCGTTTTCTGCTGCGTGGTCTAATAATAACCGCATTGGTACGATAGCCATACCTTGTCCTCCTATATTTTTTGTTATTAGCCGATGGGTAAATTTGATTTACTTAAGTTTAAATCTTACGACAATATTAAGACAAATTGAAGATTCTGTCTATCAATATAATATTTTAGATATAAAAATTATTATGGCAAATAATATCTACCGCTTTAACGAAGTCAAAAGTCATAATTTCTAAGTCAGAAGTTATATTTGTAACGGGGATTTGAGCAAAGCTCCAAAAATATTTCGCCTTAAAAGACGGGGCTGCGCGACCCAATTAGGGTCTGCTGAAAAAATTGGTTGGTGGGGGTAGGACATGGGGACGCAGAGACACGGGGACGCGGAGATGGAGGAATAGGCAATGCTTTCAGCCATTTTATGTGAAGAAATCTTCTTGATTTTCAGCAGAAAATTTCAGTAAATTGATGCCAATAAGAGCCATAAACTTGGAGATAAACTGAATATCAAAAGCTCCATTACCTTAGCTATCCTGACTTTTAGCTTTATTCAGCAAGCCCCAATTATTTTGATAAGTATAAAGGCAGAAATTTTATAGAGCAGTGGTGAAGCTCTGAATTAATTATTTTTAAGATTTTAATATTAGTGGGTCGCCCGGGATTCGAACCCGGAACAAATCGGTTAAAAGCCGAGTACTCTACCGTTGAGCTAGCGACCCCTATTAATTTTGTTTTATTTCACACTTCCACTAACTATAGCATAGTCATAATTAATATTGCAATAGCTTTCAGAAAAAAATTTGAGATATTGTGAAACCTTTATGGACAATTTAGTTCTTCTATATAACATAATTAAGTTCATACCTAAGGAACAAATCAACACTAATCTCACTAACTATTAAATGTAGCAGTGTGCGGTGGTATATTTACAAATTGCAGGAACTGCCCAATAGCTAAAATTCTTATATTATCGGCTTTTTATTGCCCCTATTGCCTGTTGCCTGCGCACAGCGCTATATATAGCGTTTATCAAGTTACTGAAGTACAGTTATTTTTCTTCTTTTCTATTACCTACTACCTACTGCCTGCTCCCTACTCCCGCGCAACAAACGAATTTTATACCTCATCAGCATGGGAATTGCTATATGATAGTTATAAATATTTGACATCCTCTCAGGCCTGAAGGGGCCGGGATTCTCCTGAAACCAGGATTCTTGGTTTGCTGAAGCAAGGCTACGCCAACAATGAGTCCACTTAAATCAGATATGCAAGTGATATCTAAGCCAGAGATGGTTTTCTCCTCAAGGGTTTGCTCTATTGCCTCCTGCGGAGGAGCTGCGCTATCAATATCCTGTGGAATTATGCCCTACGGTACAGTTCAAACCTCAAAACTTTGGTTCTCTGATACTTGATGCTTAGAGTTTTTCCATGCACAAGCATTACTGTAAAAAAACTATTACTCTTCTCTTGTCTTCTCTTAGTCAACATTTCCTTGCGCCTGACGGCGACGCGGGGTCTGACCGCAGTTTTAAGGTGCTAGTTCTAGTATTAGTAGCTAGGTTTTTAGAGTGGTTGAATACCTTCCAACAAATTCTAGTATAACACAAATTCTAGTATAACACAAAGTTGCCCTTTTAGGGCAAGGCTTTAAACCCAATTTTTCGGTAAAATCATTACTTGTTTACCACTACCAAATATATAATATGCAAGCATTACAAAAATGTTGCAGTGAGCCTAACTAGCATTTCACAGGAAGACCCAGGCTCTAAATCAATTAAACGAGAACCTGTATTTAGGGAATTTGGAGTAGCTGTCCATGGTTCTAAACAATAAAATTCTTCATTTTTCACCGTCCAGAAAGCCATAGTTGAATAAGAAGATGTATAACTCAGAAGAATCTTGAGACCACGACTTCGATCGTAGACTGTAGTGGCCAACCCTGTTAATTTTTCAAATATTGCATTCACTTCATCTTGATTAAGGTCAAATTTACCATTATTATAGTGGACGATTCCTGTTTTTGGTTCCACATATTGCATTGAAGGGATATCAAAA
>NZ_JAAHGK010000838.1:0-3478 GCF_010672505.1 Okeania sp. SIO2B9
TCTCTCTCAAAAGAAGTTATCGCTTCTTTTGAGAGAGCAATAAAAATCAAACCAGATCTATATCAAGCTTGGTACAATGTTGGAAATACTTGGAGTAGTTTAGGACATTATCGAGAAGCAATTGAAAATTACAAACAAGCAATAAAGTTTAAACCTAGTTTATACCAAGCTTGGCATAATCAAGGCAAGGCATTATTTGAATTAGGAAGGTATCAGGAAGCCTTGAATTCTTTTGAACAAGTCATTAAGCTTAAGCCTAATCATTATATAGCTTGGAATTTTCAAGGAAAAACTTTATTTTATTTGGGGAATACTAAAAGAGAAATTATTAGTTATGAGAAGGCAATAGATATAAAAGTAGACTATCAGGAAGCTTGGAATAATTTAGGTCAAGCTTTATCTAATTTAGGAAATTGGGTTGAGGCGATCGCTTGTTTTGACCAAGCCATAAAAATTCAGTCAGATTATTCTTTGGCTTACTATAATAAAGCTCGTTGTTATGCTTTACAGGATAAGCTATATTTAGCTATTGAAAATTTAGAACAAGCAATTAATTTAGGTGCTGGTCAACCATATCGAGAAATGGCAGAAGCTGATGCTGATTTTTTTAACATTAGCTCAAATCCTAACTTTAAAGCTTTAATTAAAGATGATTTAATTGATTAATTAGGGTTTGCTGAAAAAGTCTTTTAGTAAGGGTAGGAGACAGGAGACAGGAGACAACCCACCCCTCGCCCCTCCCCCTCCCAGGAGGGGAGAAATGGATCGGGAGCGAGGAGGTAGGAGTAAGAATTGTAAGAATGATTTTTCTGCCCAACTATGAGCCTAAAATACTAACTTTTTGAGCGTGAAGAGCTGAAAACCAGGCACTTTTTTCGACCCCAAAAAGACACTTGTCTTGATATGTGAATGCTTTTAGATTTAATCAGCAAACCCTAATTAGCTATTACCATTCAGCTATCAGCTAAAATCGAGGGGTATAATACCAGTTTGATAAATCTTTGCTACAAATATTTAGGTTACTGCTATTGAGTCAACCCACCCCTCGCCCCTCCCCCTCCCAGGAGGGAAATACAGGAGGATCAAGTCGTATGGGAATAGGTTTGATACCATTTTTTATGTAGTAATTTATCTTTTTCGTCCAATATAGCAATCCTAAATAAGTTGTGACAAATCAAAAAGTAGATAAAAAAACTGAAACTTCTACCTGTTCCCTGTTCCCTGTTCCCTGTTCCCTGTTCCCTAAAAGCGGTAAGATTTTTATACACAAATAAAATAGGACTGCTATAGATATTTCCTACAAATTATTTTAATACTGCTTATTATTTGTAACATTCTTTTTTCACCCTTGGTATAATACTAAATCTCCAAAGTTTTACGACATCTTAATATCATGTTCCCCCTCCGGGGGAGCTACGCTAACGGACGGGTCAGTTATAAATAACATTTAAGAACTGACAGTACCGAAGAAATGCTAAAATTATCTTGAGTTTTCTCCTTTTTTTCCTTCTGCCCTCTGCCTCCTGCCTTCTGCCTTCATTTAGAATAAATTTTTATCTTTGCCAAAGTCGTCGCAAAGCAGAACCCACTACATCCGAATAACGTAATTCTCCAGACAAAATTTTTGTCATAATAGTAGTAGCACGAGGTCGCTTCACCCCTACTTGATAACCAATATGTGAAAAATGAGAAAATCCTTGGGCTAAACGTTGTGCCCAAACCATATCTTTACCCCATTCTTCATTAATTATTTGAGTGTATTTTTCTAAAGCAAATAAATCCCCATTTAGAGAATTATGAATTGCTGTTGCTGCTTTAATACCTGTAAATATAGAAGGGCGAATTCCTTCAGCAGTAAAGGGGTCAACAATACAAGCTGCTTCTCCTGCTAAAACTGCATTTTGTGTATGTAATTTTTGATTCCCATTCCATAAACATAAAGGATGACCAAACTTCTGAATATTTTGAATATCTACCTCAAACATTGTGGCATATTCTGTTAATAAAGCTGCAAAATTTTGACCATGTTTTCGCCAAAATGTACCGACTCCTATTGAGTATCCATCAGCTTTAGGAAAATTCCAAACATAGCCATTATTTAACATTCCAAACTCAAAATAAGCACTATCAATTTGCTGATTTTCAACTGGTACTTCTATTTCCATCGCACCACCTGAAAAGCGTTTACGATTGTTAAAACCCAACCATTTTGCCATGGAACCTTTAGCTCCATCCGCAGCAATTAAATAACGACCAATAAATGATTGATTATTGGTATTAACTTGCCAGTTGTTGTTCTTAAATTCTATGCCTATAACTTTAGTTTTATCTCTAATTTCTGCTCCCTGTTTTTTCGCTTGCTGAACGATAAAATAATCAAAAACTTCTCGACGTACCATCCAAATTGGTTCTTGATTTTTAAGGTTAACTTCTACTAAATCGCCTTTTTTCCAAGTATAACGAATGGAATTTATTTTCAGAGAAATAGCTGGTGTAAAATCAAAATCAAACCACTGTTGAACAATGGGAGAAACTCCACCTCCACAGGGTTTATATCGAGGTAAAGATTCTTTTTCTAAGACTAATACAGAACGTCCGTTTTTTGCTAGATGATATGCGGCACTTGCTCCTGCTGGTCCGGAGCCAACTATGATACAATCAAACATACACTGTTTTCCGTTGTTATGAGGTACAAAATTTTAGGTTTGAGGGAACAGGGAACAGCGGTGCGACCCCGCGTCGGCGTCAGACGCAAGCGGTCAGACCCCGCGACGACGCCAGCTCGCTTGCGGAATGCTGACCAAGAGAGGGAACGCGCACCAAGAGAGGGAACAGGGAACAGAAAAGAATAAAAACAACTATACCTCATAGCTTCGGAAACTGCTGTATAATTTAGTAGTTCTAGTGTTTTTAGTCATTTTATTTTGCTTCAATCCTAATATTTATTAAATAACAGGCGTGGTTCAATAATTAATAATTAATAATTAATTATTAATTATTACCTCTCCTTGAAAAGAAGAGGATTGACTAATAATGAAAATTTTTCTTCTCTTGGTCGATGGTCGGCCAGCGAGGAGACCCGTTCTTACAGACCCGCTCCGAAGATCGCCATCCCACCCTACGGGAAGCTGCGCTAACGACCGCTTATTATCCCCTTAAAAGGGGAGGCTTTAAACCACAATTTTTCGGTAAAAAGAGGTATGATATCTTGTCCGGATAAGAGCACAAACAAAAAACTTTCTCCCTCTACTACTCTTTCTTATTCTTTCTTTCCTTCTGACTGGGTCATCCCCCTCCTGGGAGGGGGAGGGGCGAGGGGTGGGTTGACTCCTAAATAATGAAGATTAATATTATACACTAATTCACCAATGCCAAATAACAATACTCTTGAAAAAAATATGCAAATTCAGACACGCAAGAAAGTATATACTCCAGAAGAATATCTATTATTAGAAGAAAATGCTGAAGATAAACATGA
>NZ_JAAHGK010000839.1:0-3477 GCF_010672505.1 Okeania sp. SIO2B9
TTTATTTTTGATGAATGGAGATGTCTAAATAATAAAAAAGGAAGCATTAATTTAATTTTTACTACATTCTCAAACAAAGATTCGTACTCTAAAGCTTTGATAAAATTGCTTTTTTATCCTTTAAAGGTAATAAAGCTGATAGCTGATAGCTGACTGCTGAATGCTTACGTTTATTGATTTATTGCGAAAAGTCCCAACAATGTTTTACTATCTAAATACTCATGGTTTACAGTCAAGCAAGCCTGAAGTTAATTTTGTTATGGGTTTTGAATCTCTTGAGAACGACTTTAGAAAAGTATCCCAAATATTAGAATTAGAAAACTTTCAGCTCCCTGTCCGTAATAAATCAAATCGAGAAGATTATTGGAAATATTATGATTCTGAATTAGTTGATATGGTGGCACATAAGTATGCAGCAGAGATTGAGTATGCTGGGTATTCTTTGTTGTAAACCAACAAATAAATTTATTTGACTACTCTAGAAAATTTAGAAAAATTGAAATAGAACTAACTAATTTTTAGTAAACTCAAATTTATGATTTTAATACCTTGTAGCAGAACGCACTTGTGCTGAGGACAGAAGGTTTTTCTATTTTTATAGCACTATGTTAATTAGTTAGGATATTGGTAAATCCTGTTTGTGGAGCATTGACCTAGAAAAAACTCACTCATATCGTGTCCTTGCAGAGCGTGTAAACAAGAGCATTAATGTCTATAGGAAATTTAAGCCTTCTCTCATAGATAACTAAAGCCTTCTTTTTTTCCTACTTCTTCCTTCTTACTTCTTCCTTCTTCCTTTGCCATAAGTTCAGGATTTTTAAAAAGTTAACAGGTCTTTTTAAAAAATAGAGGTAGGTTTTCATTTGAGTAAAATCTCTAGAAAACCTACCGCTAAATTTTCTGTAATTCCAAAAAATACTGGAATAAATATTATTTGCTTGCCGCTTTAACGAATTTTTCTACTAATGGCATTACATGCTCAACATCTTTCCAACCAAGTATTTCTGTCACCTTTTTTTGTAAATTTTTGTAGGTTCTAAAAAATTCTGCTATTTCTTCTAATCGATGAGGTGCTACATCTTGGAGAGATTTAACCTCAGTGTAGCGTGGGTCTTTGTCTGGTACACAGAGGATTTTTTCATCTCTGTCCCCTCCATCAATCATCTCTAACATTCCGATGGGTCTTGCTGCAATAACGCATCCTGGAAATGTTGGCTCATCCATAATTACCATTCCATCAAGGGGGTCTCCATCATCTGCTAGGGTGTTAGGGACAAAACCATAATCGTAAGGATATTGTACGGAAGAATAAAGTACTCGGTCAAGGGCAAAGGCTTGTAAATCTTTATCAAACTCGTATTTATTTTTACTTCCTGCGGGAATTTCTATCAGGACATTTATTAGTCCTGGTTCTGGTTGGGCTGGAATTAGCGATAAATCCACGACATTTCTCCATCTTAACTAAAAAAGAGTATATCAAGAGTCTTAACCAAAAGGAAGTAGGAAAGTCAAGCTATCGCCTTAGCTGATCGAAGTTTTAATTTAGATAGAGTCCAGAGGTTCTGCTTCTAAGGCACAAGGCACTTATTCTCAGGGAGACTTTCCCTCTTTATTTATTTCCAAATTAAATGAAATACAAATTTGGTCACTATCTTCAGTAAATGGAATAGTAGAGTGCCAGAAATAACAAGGAAAAATTACTGATTATCCTACTTCTAGTCTGCACTGATATTTCTGTTGATTTTTCATGTCTTACTCTCAGGAAAAAGAAGTAGGAAAATTTCAGTAACCTACTCCAGAATTATGTTGTTAGAGAGGATAAGGAAAAATTGATTTCTTAAACTCGCCCCTACTTAATAGATGATTAGTATTTTGCCAAATATTGAGATTTTTCCATCTCAAGGAATTCAACTAAATGAAATATAAATTCGGTCTCTATCTCTAGTAAATGGAATAGTAGAGCGCCAAAAATAACCAGGAAAAATTACTAATAATCCTGCTTCTGACTGAATCAGATATTTCTGTTGATTTTTCATGTCTTACTCTGAGGGAAAGGAAGTAGGAAAATTTCAATAACCAGACCCATAATTATTTTATTTGAGACATGAGGAAAATTGATTTATATTTAAACTCGCCTCTACCTAAAAGATGAAGTGTTTTCCCAAACCTCATATTTTTCTTGATCTACCTATCTAGAGGAATCAAATTAAATGAAATACAAATTCGTTCCCTATCTCCAGTAAATGGAATAGTAGAGTGCCAAAAATAACAAGGAAAAATTACTAATAATCCTGCTTCTGCTTGAATCGTATATTTCTCTTTTTTTGCCATATCCAATTCTCAGGGAAAAGAAGTACCAAAATTTAAGTAACCAGAGCCATGATGATTTTCTTTTATACTATTCGGAACTTGAATATAATAAACGCCACTACAATAACTTTCAGGATGAATATGAGAGTTTTGAAATCCTTCTGACTCTAAAATAACCGCCCAATCACTGAGCTTCCAGTCTGAGGGTAAATTATGGAAAAATTGATCATTAGAGTTAGCAGTGAAACGACTAAAATAATTAAAGAGGTAATGATTAATTTTTTGCTTCAGTTCTGCCATTACGGAAGTATTATCTGTAAAAATTTCGTAAGTTTGACTACCTCTATTTATTGGTTTACCTGGTCGGTCTTTTAAAAGAGTAGGATGTCGAACAATGTAATTTTTCAAGTCACTATTATAAGCTGCAAAATTCTCCCATCCTTCTACATTGGCAAACTGGTATTTAGCTACTAATTCTGAGCAGTCAAAAATAGACTCAGCTTCAGACTTTTTACCTACATCTTGCAAAGCTAAACCCAGATGAGCATAAGCTTCAATATGTCTATGATTAATATTTATAGCTTTTTGAAATTGAGCGATCGCTTCTTCAGATTTACCTATTTCTCGTAAAGCTATTCCTAGTTGCGCATAAGTATCAGCAGAATTAGAATTATGTTTAAGAATTTTCTGATATAGCTTTATTGCTGCTTCCCACTCAGATTTTTTCCCTAAAATTTATGCTAAACCTGCCATAGCATTAACAGAATTTTTATCCTGCTTTAATGCAGCGTTATAACATTCAATTACTTCCTCATGTTTTTCCTGTTGACTTAACAGAAAACCCAAATTTATATCAGGATCAGCAGAAGTAGGAATTAAATCAACAACAGCTTGATAACAAGCTTCAGCTACATCGACTTTTCCCTGCTCATAAAAAATAGCAGCAATATTAGTCAAATTTCTGTAGTCTACTTTTGTGAAAACTGCTATAAATAGAATAATTAATTTTACTGCTTCCGCACAACTTATTGAAAAAAGACAGAGCTAATTAATTGTTGCCAGATACTATATTATAACCCTATACTTTTTGTTAACTAACTTTAGCAATATGGATAAGATTTCTGATGATACAACTTTTATCATTTTCTTTGTGGGTTTAATACCCCA
>NZ_JAAHGK010000084.1:0-10688 GCF_010672505.1 Okeania sp. SIO2B9
TGTCCCATTGATTTATATAGTCTTGCAAGTCAATTATGTAGTTAGATATTAATCTTGCTTCTTCTAAAATTGTTCCTTTTTCTGCTTCTACTGAATCTACTCTGTTTATGTCATATAGCCTAACATTATAAAGTTGAGAGATGCCAACTTGAATAACACCAACTGGTTTGACTGCTTTTAATCCTAACTCTTTTAAGTAACTTGCAGTTAACAAGTTTTTAGGTGGTCGATTGTTTTTCCAGTGGTATTTTTTTAATCCCTCTGTATTTTTTTTAACCATTTTTAGCCCAAATAAACTTAAATACTTAATTTAATTTTTATCCCTAATAAAAAAGTACCAAAAACTAATAGAAACTACAATTGGTATCCACACATCTTGATGTTTTAATTTTTCAACAAATGAAAGGCGATTTTTATACTTAATAATTTTACGTTTGTCAACTTTAGCAACAGTATTTTTAGGATTGTAAAGACTATCAATACAGCCCAAACCTCCTCCAAATATTATACATTTTTCTTGCTTATCATTCAAATTTTTGACATCAATATTAACGCCATTATTTAGAACCAAAGTAACAGAATTTTTATCTTCATTTAACACAACTGTGTAGGGAGATATTACAGGTTGATTTTTAGTCTCTTGCTTGTCATCTACTTCTGGCTTTGGCTCGGCAGATATTAACTCTTGTTTGCCTGGTTTTTCCAAGTTACTAAATTTGCTTTTTGGAACAGATATAGCTACCGCAACTATAGTAACAATCCCTCCAATTACTAGCAATTTGAACGCAGAGCCAAGGATTGTTTGGAGGACATTATTAACCTTGGAGTTATTAGTATTTGGGTCTAAAGTATTTTTCATAATCAAGGTTGCCTAAGTGTTGCATAGTTATAGATGTATTTGGTGTTAAGAGCGATTGCTGTTTAATCGCAGTTTCCTTGATAAATTAGAGGCAATTATTATAACTAATATTGTCGTCAAACATCCTTTATTACTAGCTTATACAGCCAATCAACACCAAACTTAACAGCCCTAAACATCTCGATGTTGTTCGGGAGTAAATATACGACTGACTGAGCCTCCAACTTTTTTCTCTGCTACAGTTCCTAAGTTTTTTTCAGCAAATCCTTGGAATATTTTCCAAATCGTATCAGCAGCTAGTTTGTACTTAGAAAACTTCTGCTGCACTTGCCTAACTGTAGTTTTTTTAGCAGCACAGAAACTCAATATTTCCTCCTCTATTTCCTCTAGAGTAGGAGCTTCTTTATTAGGAGTAGTTTCAGTAACAGTAGTATCTTCATCTTCCCCATTACTAAGTTTAGTTTGATTATGATTTGTAGAAGGCTGACTGCTGCTTTGGTTATCGGAACTTTCTGACTCAACATGACCTTCAGCAAAGACATACCTAACTGACTCTGGCAGAACTGCTGGCTCATCTTCTACTAATATTGGTCGCTCCTGTGATAAGCACCAGTTGTACAACTCTGAGTTCCCTAGTTTCTGAGAATGCTTATGGGCAAATTCTCCTAATCTTACATAAGTTAAAGACTTCCGAATGTCTCCCTGACCCTCTATTTTAAGGGTTTTTACCTGGTCAGATTTCACTAACAAAAATAATCTAATCAAAACCTTTCTTGCTTCTTTTATCAGGTCTAATACCACCTCAACACCTTGGTCAATCTTGCCACTCGCAACGCAAAATTCATCAATAATTACGTTTACCATTGGATAGTAAAAATTGCCTTGATGATAGAGTTCATATCTCCTATTCATCTCTTGTTCAATGATTTTAATAAACTGACAAACTGAAGGCTCAAAATATATTTTTTGGTCTAAAAAGTCTTGAAAAAACTGACCTTTATCTGGAATAACTGGCAGCTTATCTTTCTTCCAATTACCATAGTTTCTACTACCGCAATAGCTAGGAAACCCCTCAAAATCTCCTGGTTTATCGTGGGGGTTGCACACTACCACTTTGCCTCCCAAATGTGGAGCTAATCTCTCCGTGGTAAAACTCTTGCCATCTCCTGTGCCACCAACAATGATGAGATGAACATACTTATTGGGATTAGTATTCAGTTTTTTCCAGTCAAAGTGATTAATTGCAGCAACTTCAAGCGTATTCTGAGGGAGGTTGCTTTCTACTGAATATCCTTCGCAAGTTTGCTGTAGGGCAACAAGTTTTAAATCTGCCTCAGTTGCTAGCATATTAATTTCAGACTCATCAATGATTTGAGTAATGATTGCTTCATGGATTTCTTGATGAGCTGCTTGTGTACCCTTTATCCCATAGTAGATGGCAATAATTGCTAAAGTTGCTCTAGTAAGCTTTGGTTGAGGAAAGCAGACGAATATTAGGCAACCAAAGCAAACTATTAAGTTACCTAAAACCATGCACTAATGCTCCCGGCAATAATTCCTGCTCTAAAGATTATGAGTGCTAGAGTGAAAAATCCTACAGATAACTTGGGGTTTAAACTTCTGGCGGCTGCTTCACGCATTTCTGGGAAGTTAAAGGTATCTTGTAGTTCCTTGAGCGTCCAGACAATAGCTCCGTATAACGGTAGGAAATGCAGTGATATTTGAGGCAGCAGGTTTAGTAGATAGCCACTGGCAAAACCGATAATAAATATAAATATGTACCAAGCAATTCTATTGATTCCCATGCTGCCTCACCCTTTAGTAAATTCTTGAAAATCTACTGTTTAAGTCTTCTGCCATTCTTTTAGCTGTAGACTCCCTGCGCATTAAAATAACTAACTGAGATTGTTTTCCACTATTTGTTTCAAAAAAGACATTTCCTCCTCTGTTAATAAACTTGCCTAATAACGATCCTTTGTACTTAAGTGGTGCTTTAGACATCTTTACCTCCGTACAGCATAGACAACCTTTTTTCTGTAGCAGCGTTTAGAGCTTCAACATTAACTGAATGACGAGCTTCAATTACTTGGTGGCTCTTCCTCCGTCTGTCAGTTTCTAGGCGGTATTTACTACCCACTGTATCTGCAACATCATAAAGGCGGTTATAAGCCTGGTGCATGGCAAGGTTACCTTTCAGCACATCACTAGCTGCTCCAGCAAAATTTTTTGCCATTTTGACTGAGCCTCTGATAACGGCTTTTACTGCTGCTCTGTACTGGGTTGTTTTTGATGCCTGACTCGTGTAGAATTTAGCAGCATCTTTGGCTTCTGCTAAGGTTTCATCTGTTAGAGTTAGCCCGTCTGCTTTCCAAGTGTCAATCATTGCTGAAGCATCAGCAAGCATGGGTGCGTCGTACCCTCCATCAGCAGGAGTAAGTATACCTTTTGGTACTGGGGCTGTACCTCCTCTACTGTTTAGACTACCTGGGTTTTGAGTTAATCTGGCGTTTGTCGGTTCCCTTTTTGTTAAGTATCCTTGTGGTGGCATTAACTACTCTCCTCATAAATGTTTTTGCAAAATCCAACGGGCAAGCTGAATAGCATCGTGCTTGTTCAGATTTAGTCGGTTTACCTCTTGGCAAAAGCCTTTAACTTCTGTGGATGAGCTTAGTTCATTAAAAGTAATTTCTTCAATGACTTTTTGTACTGCTACTAAGCGCTGGTTTATGCTCATTTTGCTTACTATTTCTTCCAAAACTTCGTTGTTTTCAGTTTCTACGAAATATCCTATTGGTTTTGAGCTAATAACTATTTGAGTGTCTGTCATTTTAATATCCAAAGTATGTATCCCATTAACCAGCACCAAGTATGAGCTATTTGCTGCAATAAGTTAGGGTATTGGTTAATTGGGTTTTTGTTTTGTTGTTTAACTGAAATAGGCTTAAGCGACAACGCTAACCAACCGTGAATAAGGTTGTGCGCTCTTTTTGAGAGAACAAATACATCTCGTTGCCATTTCTCTTTACCTTTCCGTTTGTAGGTGTGGTGGTGGATATTGTATGGGTAGTATTTCCCTTTGTATCTTCCCACCTTCACACCAAACATTTGGCAACGGTAGCCTGTGGCTCTCAAGAATCTAGGGTGCTTTGATTTCCACTCTCTTGAATTAAGATAGGATTTGTACATTAAATCCTTGTAATCAATTTGATTTCTACTACTGCTCCGTCAGGGAAAAAATCAGGGCGTTTCAAGGCTAACCTCCTTTCAATTCCAGCTTGTACTTCAGCTATATCAAGGGGATGATTTGGGCTGGCTTCAATTTCTACCCTACCACTACTTTTCAGCCAGCCAGCAGTTTTTTTAAATCTGGGCTTTGCTTCCCAATAAACTTGAATCATTTTCTGACGTTGATATTTGAATTACAAAATTGATTACGGGACGTTACCTCATTAATATTTCTAGTTCGTTTTGCCATTCAGTAATTTGGGAGTTTCTGTCTGTAGCAGTGAGGGAAGCTTGCCACTTTCTACATATTGATTTTGCTTTCCAACTGATGTAGAAACTTTGGAGAAGATACCACCAAAACCCTTTTTTAGGGAGTCTATTGCAGATTTTGTGAGGTCTCCGGTATATCCGGTTTGCACCTTACCTACTGCTTTCATTAATGTCAGGGCTTGAATAGCGTCGGCCAATTCATCACTATTAGCTTCAGCGATTTCTTCAACCATCCCCTGAATCATTTGACTGCCTGCTTCAGTATCAAGGAGTTGGTTATCATTGCTCTGTTGTTGGACTACATCTTTTTCTGGCTGTTGCTCTTTAATAAACTCGTTAATAGCTGCGGTAGTACCTCCCTTTTCAATAATTTTATCAATCGCTTCATCAGTTGGTTGAATATTGCGGTTAGATAAAGCTTTGACTATACGTTCGCGCTGTTGTACGTCATTCATAGTGGAACTCCGTTCTTTTTTATGTATTCCTTTGCTACTGCCCGATTACCGTAGGTTTGCACAATTTGTCTGTAGTACCAGAGAAATCGCACAGCTTCTATCTGGTAAATCCAATTACGCTTGCTACCCACCTGCAAGGGGCAGTCTTCAATTGCTATTTCTCCAGACTCAATTAGAGCTTTGATATCTGCTACGTCCCTTGTTAAAGAGTTTGACCCTTTTTGAAAGCATGACTCAAACAAAGATAGGACTTGCTTGCGAGTCCAATAGCAAATTGGCTCTAACTCTTCTGGAAAAGGTTCCCACTCCATTCGTGGTGATTACTAAGTGATTACTATTTTTAAGTGATGAGTATTAGTTGATTAATAATCGGCTATTACTCATATAAATTATTCAAGCGTGTTTTTTTTGTGAGTGCAATCCCCTGTGAAGTAAAAATAAAAAAACGCCTTCATGTCAAAGGCGGTTCTGTGATTGCAAGTTATGCTACGGTGTTTTTAATACGCTCAGTTATGATTCTTAATTTTTTTGGGGCTGGAGTATTACTCTTCATCCCCGCTTTCATTTGCCCATTCTTCAGCAGTCAGCCTTTCTGCCTCTCCTCGCAATACTTGAATCCATAGTTCATCAGCAGTGATTCCCCTCTTTCTTGCCAGGTATTCCATTCTTTCTTTGATTTCGTCCTTGCACTCCTGAAGCTTTGCACACAGAAGAGATACTGCTTGCTGGCTTTTAGGACGATTATTAATCCAAGAATCAATCACAAGCATATCTCTATGCCATTCTCCCATAGTGGCCAGAACAATTCTTTCATTTTGACTAACCATTACCGCCTTTGCTCAATGTTTTACTACTGTTTAGGAACAATTTAGCAGCAAAGCTTGACACCACTATTTAGTGGCTGTATGGTATGTAATTAGCTGCTAATTAGGTAATATATAGCAGTTGCAAAAAAAAAAGAGGCCAAAGCCTCTAAAAATCAAAACTTTTTTTACTTACTATGAACATAATTCAAAGTCCCGGCATTGTCTACCCACAAAGAATCATACTTTCAGAAATTAACGAGTATAATGTGGACAAATTTTGTCCCACACTACATCCAATGGAGCTACTACAAAAGTACCCCATGAAAAAGGCAATTATTGCCAAATTTCTCGGAATTTCCTCGAAAGCTATAGACAATTATCTCTACGGCACAAGGCCAAACCCTATATTACCAGTGCAAAGACTAGCGGCAGAGTTGAACCAGAAGTGGTCTATCCAGGCAGAGGAAGGAGTTATAGCGCTAGGCGAAAGTCAGAAGTCAGAAGTTAGAAGTTAGAAGTAATCTCTGACAGAGTTTTTCCTTTCCCACCACCTACGGTTATACAATCAATCTACCCCAACAATATGATATTCCAGGGTTTCACACAGACGACAGTCTGTACCAAACACGGTAACAATGCCGTATTCAGAGACAGTGGCAATTTTCTCCCGTCTCCACTCATCAACCCAATGATAGCCCTGGGTTTCAAACTGATGGATAAATTTATCTGCCAGCAGATGCTTCATCATCTTCTCCATCGAATCCCCATTCCACATCGAAGTACAAGAGCTGCCAATCACTTTACTAGGAGTTTTCAGGCGGTTAACTTCTATCGCCTTGACATTCATCCAGATCACCTTCTGAGTCACCATCTCAGTTAGGTAACACGGATGAGTCCGCTGATATAGTTCGTTCAAATCTAGATCCAATTCAGGAATTATCAGGTTTTGAGACTGTTCAGTCATAGACAGTATAGATGTGGAATTTCCTTGTGATGGTATTTGTGATAGTTTTCTCAGGCCATAAGTCGCTCCTACCCAGGTTAATCTAACCTCTCCCCAGATGTTAGCCACAGCTTGTAGCCAAGACTCGCATTGGCTGTAGACTGCCATCGCATCTTCTCGACCTAGATTTTGGGGTGCGATAAACACAATACCCTGATTTGGCAAGACCCCTTCTTGCCAACCATCAAGGCATGTCGGTTTCGGTAAATTCTTCTCCTCTTTCATCTGCAGTTCTTTCTTCAGTTACAAGACTTTTGTCCTGAGTAAACCTGGCCTGTTGTAGCAGACGTTGGTCATAGCCGAAAAAATCACACAGCACACTTAACTCTAAGTCTGATAGCTCTTCTCCCGATAAGGTTTTGAGCAGAGGAGATTTGATGACTATTGGCAAGGTGATATCTAGTTTGGAGCGTTCCTCATCTAGTTCACTTTGCAACTCTGCTATCCGTTGGGCGGATGCTTGTTTTTCCTCTGTGAGTCGCTTTTGGTAGTGAGCCATTGTCTCTACCCACAGTTGATTTTTCTCGTCTTCGAGCATCATCCGTTCAATTAGAACAGATGCGAGGGAGGAAACATTTCGCCCCTCCTTCTGTGCTCTTTCTTCCAGCTTCTTGTAAACACCCTTGGGCAAAGAAATGGACAATCGGTTGCTATCAGCCATAAGTTGTTTCAGTCATCAGTTATCAGTTATCAGTTATCAGTTATCAGTACCCACCGCTGTT
The DNA here is from genome assembly GCF_010672505.1 of Okeania sp. SIO2B9. Taxonomy (NCBI): domain Bacteria; kingdom Bacillati; phylum Cyanobacteriota; class Cyanophyceae; order Oscillatoriales; family Microcoleaceae; genus Okeania; species Okeania sp. SIO2B9. The sequence continues at coordinate 7,341 of NZ_JAAHGK010000084.1, forward strand.
TGCGCAGCATTCCGTAGGAAAGCCAGAGGCAAAAAAATACTGAATTTGATTTTTCTCTTGGCCGATTGGATCTGGCGTTTCCTGGGAAGACCCGCTCCGCCATCCCACCCTCCGGGAAGCTCCGCTAACGACCGCTTTTCATTCCCTTAAAGGGGGAAGCTATTGACCTTATTTTTTGGTCATAAGTTAAGAGTTGTTTGTGATTTTGGCCCTTGTTTCAGGAAGTAATTGATGTAAATATGCGCTATTATTACAGCGATTTTTACATCTAAATAACTATAGGCAAAAGTGCTTGATTTGTGAAGGTGATGGTGGTAGATTTAGAGCTGAAGTCATAAGTCGGAATTTAGAAGTCAGAAGTTAAATTCTGGCTGTACGAGAATGTCCGTTTTTAGGCTATATCGCACTACACAAATAGGGCGGAGATATTTATAAATGCTCACTCCTTTCCCATCTATCTAACTTCTGACTTCTGACTTTTGACTTCTGACTTGACTTTCTACCTCCCAAAAAAAATGGGCAGTTGGTAGCTGTCCACTGTTTTATCTGATGTTCAAAGTTAATCAAAAAATTTGGTGTTTCGCTGCGCGACATGAAGCGCGTAAGCGGACGGTCGGTCTATCTCAGGAGACAAAAACACAATTATCTAGTGAGATGATAACAAGATGAATACAAAGAATCTCAAAGCCAAAGTGAATCAATTCGTTTGCTTTTTAGGATATACATTAAATGATAACATATACTTCCGCGCTTTTAAAGAGGAAAATGGCAAAAATTTCGGTAAAAAGACTACCTATAGCCTAGAGTTAATTAACTATAAAGAATTATCGCAATGGGAAAGCCTTGGTTATGGTATCTACATTGTAGTTAATGGCGGAGGTGATACTGATGCTGATGTGACAGCAGGAAGAGCTATATTCTATGAGCATGATGATTTATCCAAAGACAAGCAGCTAATACTTTGGCAAAATTTAGGTTTGCCAGAACCGACAATACAAGTTGATACGGGTGGTAAATCAATTCACAGTTATTGGGTATTTGAACAACCCATAGCAATTAAGCAGTGGCAGGAGCTGCAAGCGGACTTATTGGAATATGCGGATGGCGATCGCTCTATCAAGAATCCATCGAGAGTCATGCGAGTGCCTGGGTTTAAGCATCAAAAGTCTGGAGAGGTAGCGGAAATAGTTAGTAGTAGCGGTAGTAAGTACAGCTATCAGGAACTACGAAGTACAATACCTCGACAGAAAGAACCTATCTTTAACTTTGATAAAACAATTCAAACCAATACACCCCCTTTGGCAATATTCCTGACTAAGGATGACAGAGACTTAATTGAAAGGGGTGTAAGTCAAGGAGGTCGTAACAATTCTGGTGCAAAGCTTGCAAGAAATTTGATTGGCACTGCACAAAGACTTAATTATCTGGGAATTAACTACACCGATACGCCACAAGCACTGTTTGAAGATTATTGTAGTCGATGCAGCCCACCTATTAATAGTAAGGAGGCGCAACAGATTTGGAAATCAGCCCAAAAAGGCAACCCCACCGCTTCTCTCACAGACGATGCTATAGAAAATTGTCTTAAAGCGTGGCAGAAAAATCAGCAGTACAGCACTATAGGCAAGAAAAACTCTCCACCCAGTAGTGATAGTAGTCTATTGAATAATGGTAATAGTCAAACAAAAAGCGTAACTCTCCCAAAGAAATGGGATAAAATCAAAGTTCTCGGAGAGATTATCAAGCTGGCAGAGCAACGCCCCAGAAAAACCAGAGTTACCATTGAGCTTAAGCAGCTTTCTCTTGATAGCGGGTGGGATATGCGTTCTGTTAAGGAAATCTATGAGAGTACGATTGAGGATTTCGACGCGGATGCCGAACTACCAGATGATGAAAAGGAATTTTCGGAAATTCTCTCAGCTAATGTTAAGTTAAAATGTCATGCCATGTTACCACAAGAGTTACACCCAGTCCTTACATTTGCCGACAACTTAGGAGTTCCTTACGAACCAACTTTAGTCGCTTTGGAAGCAGCAGCAGCTTCATTAATTGACCCCTGTACCAAAATTATTGGACGTGAGTGTACTAACTATGACCAGAATGCTACTATTTTTTCTGCTATTGTGGGAGAGCCAGCATCTAGGAAGTCTCCTCTGATTCAAGCGATCGCTAGGAAGCCTTTATCAAAAATGCAGGAGAAAGCTACAGAACTATATAATCAGCAGAAAATTGATTATGAGAGAGACTTGGCAGATTGGGAGGCAGCAGACAAATCTACTAGGGGCGACAAACCCCAAGAGCCAAAGCTACGGGTGTTCAGCACTGGAGACTATACTCCTGAAGGAATGCGCGAACTAGCACAGCACAATCCCAAGATTTTGAGGTGTTTCGATGAATTGGCTAAGGAGCAAAAGTCCCAAGGTCAGTATAAAGGTGGTAAGGGTGGCGATGCTCAGTTGCTCCTAGAATCCTATGATGGCCTTATGGATGCTGTCATTCGTAGAGGTAAGATTTATCCCGGTGGTGTAGTAAATCAATGTTTGCTGGGAGGGATTCAACCTGAAGTTTTGTCTGAAATTATCTCTAGCTCAGACCCCACAGGGCTTTTTGCTAGATACAATATCGCTACTTTACCAAACATTCCTCATTATTGGGACGATGATAATGAAGTAGGCATGGACATTACGCCTCTGTTGGTTGATACCTACGAAAGCATAAACCGTTTGCCTGCTTTTACTTTCAAGCTTTCCCCAGATGCCTACCAACTATTCAAGTCTTGTCATAATCACGCCGAAAGCCAAAAGGCTAAAGCTGATCGCCCAGCTATGATTTACCAGTACGGGAAAATGTCAGGGAAAATTTTGCGGTGGGCAATGTTATATCATGTTCTCCACGCTGTTTGTCAGGGCAAAACCCCAGATGAAATAGTCTCTAAAAAATTCATTCAAATTGCTAAGGAACGGGCAATTTACCAAATGTCTCAGGTTCGTGGATTGTTGTCTATTATGGATGATTCTGGGCCGAGCAAAATGTTTCAGCTATATCAGTATGCTCTCAGGAAAGAAGAACCTATTACTCCCAGGGATGCTGTGTATAAGACTAAGAAGGTCAAGGATAGAGGTGAGGCTATTGATTTTTTTCGCCGACTGGAGGAGATGGGATGGGGCCGAACAATAACCACTCCAAGGACAATTAAGTTTGAGGCTTTTGAGGAAAGAAGGGTATCAGACCCATCACCTACTGTCCCAGCTATAACCAAGGTATCTGAATCCAGTGACAGTTTATCAAAACCAGTCACAGTAGTTACTTCTCAGGTAGAGACTCAGATTAACACTGCTACCAGTGACA
>NZ_JAAHGK010000840.1:0-3465 GCF_010672505.1 Okeania sp. SIO2B9
TCAATAATAATATAAAACTGATTCTTGCCAGTTTGAAATTTAGCCTATGCTTTGGAGGGCTTTAGAGCTTTATTTAAACCAATTTGTCTTAGCTTCTTTTGCTATGCTATAGCCTAACCATGCTGCTCCGACTACTGCGACCCAGAACGCACCACCCTGAATCGCATTAACTTCATTGTGGGTTAAATCCTGAAGATAACTTACCTCATTAGATAAGCTATTATAGTTCTCGTTCTCAAGATCTTTGATACTAATAGTTGCCATGTTGAACTCCTCTAGTGAAAATCAGAATGAAATAGTGGGTAGGGAAAACAAATTGAACAAAAATTTACGCTCAACTCTTGCTTCCCCTGAAAACAATATGCAACTAATTTTGCACAAGTACTTAACTGTAGAGAGGTTAAGCTGAAAATTAGTCAGATTTTCTACAGTCAAACCAAATTAATTAAGCACCCAACCTGCTACAGCACCAACGACAAATGCACCACCCACAATACAAGGCTTACTGCTGGTTATTACAAATGTCCATCCACCTGTTAGGTCTAATTCTTCTTCAGATAAATCCATCATAAAGCTTTCAGAATCTAAAAACAAGTCAGCACCAGCAGGACGTAAGTCAGAAATGTTAATATTAGCCATTTTTCGGTTACTCCTTAAAAAAATTAGTAGATCAATTTTGTTGATGATTGAATTAGACTTTTTTTTGTCTCTTTCCATTTATATTCTTGCCTACACTTTACTATGAATGCAAGGGTTTGAACAACTCAAAACTGCATCTAACTAATACAATTATGTCTCAAATTTTAGAGGAATAATCGTCTATATTGAGTAAAAATTAGCTAAAAGTCACTTAATTCAATCTAAACAGATAATTATTGAAGAAATAACTAACACAATTATGTCTTTTTTGATTTTCTGATGGTATTGAACTACAATAAAAGCCACAAAAAACAGCCCCATAGTCTAATGGAGCTGAACTGAAAAATTATTATTAAAAATAGTGTAGGTTGGGTTGAGGAAGGAAACCCAACAACCTATATCTGTTGGGTTTCCCTTTGGGAAGCTACGCTAACGCTGTCGCTTAACCCAACCTACAGAGACAGTCTTTTGACTGAACTAAGAACGTGATTCACTCGTGAATTTCTGACAATTATTAATTATCGATCGCTTCTAACAAAAGGTTTTGCTACCTGTTTAATTACTTCTGAGGAAGTATAGTTACTTGAAATCACCTGGGGGCAACGCATACAAGCTGCTTTGCCTTCTTGTTTCCACCATCGACAGTTGGTACGTATGGAACAGGGTGGTAGTTGCTCAACTACAGTGGGCAAATTTTCTACAACTTGCATTGCCAACCGACAATTTGCTCCATCAAAATGTTGACACTTTTTCTCTGCACAGGGAGCTGTAGTTCTAAACACTTCTGTTGGTGTCACCGAACCAGATAAAGCCATTACTTCCTCGGTGACAGGTAGTGGTTGCTTGAGATAAGCTAGACGAGGTTTGTCTACAGTTCCACTGATAATCCCAAATACTTGACTATCTTGCATTTCTGGTCGCGCACTAGGGCAAAGAGTTGTCTTGTTGTTAGTAACATTTTCCATTGAAGGTGCCTCTAGGGAACAATATTAAGCAAATGCTTTTTTACTACTTAATTACAATTTGATTACAATTGTTGGTTATTATCTGAAGTGTATTCTTATTAAATCTCTCCAGAAGTTACATAAACCTTTTCTTAAACTGTTGTAGGGAGGTTCCATGAAACCTCTCTACATTATTTTATCTATTAGAAGTCGAAGGTTATTCCTAGAAATGGAACACGAAAAATAATACCACCTAAAACTTCTGCTGCTTCTTCTTCAGAGAGTTCCGAAATAAAGTTATTGCGACGTGCTTGAGCGTTGGCAATAGCTTCGGTCATTAGTTCAGAATTTAATTCTGTAATCTTGATATTAGCCATTTTAACTTTCCTCATTAATTGTTGATTTGGTATCAGACTTGCTTTTGTCTCTTTCTATTTATATTATTGCCAGAATTTTATTCTATTTACCATAGCTTGAACAACTTAAAATTGCATATAACTAACACAATTATGTCTCGATTTTCAGATAAATAATTATTGCTATTGATCAAAAAAGAATTAAAAAACATTTAATTTGATATAAATAGATAATTATTGAACAAATAAATAAGATGATTAAGTCTTTTTTGATTTTCTGATGGTAATGATAAACCTGTAGGGACGTTGCATGCAACGTCCCTACTTTTTGGTCTACTCAAATGAAAAGTACTGTAACTGAAAAATTATTAAAAATAGTGTAGGTTGGGTTGAGGAACGAAACCCAACATATATAGGACTCACGCAGTACAACCTATTTTCGTCATTGCGACCAACAAAGTTTGCGGAGCATTCCGGAATGGAAAGCAATCTCAAATCCTAGTTTTTCGTACCTCATGCGTAAGTCCTGACATATAAGTAATTAGCCTGGTCTAAAAGTTAATCTTTATAAGTTACTGTTGGGTTCGCTATCGCTTAACCCAACCTACAGGGACTATAATTTCCTATAAATATCCTCGGAATTAGCATTCAAATAAGGACGCTGCAAATCAATCCCTAATAAAGAAAACTGTTCCAAAATCGCCCTCATTTTTCCCTCTGTCGAATTATCCCCCTGTTGCCAAGCTGTCAATAATCCATTTGCTATAATCTGACACCTATTCATACCAAAACTTTCCTGACTAGCAAATTTTTTGTCTGGTTCTTCAGCTAATCCTAAACCAGGTGCCAACTCCATCGTAAATAAAGGTATTTCTGATTGAAAATAGGATTTATTCTCTCCATAAACATCCGACAAAACTTGCCTCACTAAATCATAATCACCCTTATCAAAATAAAGCACCCCAGAATCGTAGCGATCGTAATCAGCAGGATTATACAAGACTTTAAAACTGAAAGGAACAGCAATCTGATTTAATTTCTCTGTCAAACTACCCATAACTGCTACTGCACCTTCAGGAGTAACATTAAAATAAACTCGCACTGTTCCAGATTGACTTTCTGACTCTAGCTTACTCTGAGTACCCAAATTGCCAACCGCCATATAGAAACCATTTTGCACCAAATTCTTAGGCATCAGAATCGCTACTGAATCCCCCACAACAGCAGCTTTGTGAGATTCTTGAAGATGCTTTTCTCGTTCAATATGCAGTCGCAAACCATTCTTAGTAACAGCTAAAGTACCATCGTTTTCCTCTCTCAACACCAACCAACCAGAATCAAAATACCCCTCTCCCCTATTACTTTCTTCTAACTGAAGATAAAATTCCATCTCTACCCCAAGAAAAGTATTATTCTCCAAATCTAATGGGCGACCATTTTCCTCACTATCCAATGCTAGGGAAGTTTGCATCGAACCATTGTAATAGATACCATAGAGGAAACTACGCAATTGTAGACTCAGATAT
>NZ_JAAHGK010000841.1:0-3462 GCF_010672505.1 Okeania sp. SIO2B9
CTGATTGATTAGATATCTCTTGAGTATTCGTGCTTAATATCCTGAATAAAGGTATTAACTCGCTACTTGTAACCCCTACTAACTCTAGGGAATCTCTTCTTATTTTGGCAATTGTTTCCTCTAATGGTTGAGCTAAAGATAAAATTGCTTCTGTTGAATCTTCAATAATAACCGAGTCTCTAAGAATGTCACTAGTTGCAACTAATGAAGCTTGTGTAGATAAAACATCTTGACGAAATCTTTCATTTTGACCAATTAAAGCATCGTAAGCTTGTGAAGTTCCAGCAGCAAATATTTGAACTGACTGCAATACATTATTAAACGCAAAAGCTAACCCCCCTATTTGAGATAATAAGCTCGATGTTTCTTGGTTTAAGCCTCTAATTCTGTTTTGGGTTCTATCCAATAAAGCATTAGCTTGATCTTCATTTAGTCCCAAGTTCTGAAGATTGCCTATTTGAGTCCTTCTATTTGCTCCAACTGCATTCTCTGCTTGAATGGTTCTTATTGCCCTAGCTGTTTGTGATGCACTTAGCCCCAATTCTTCAATCAACCTTTCCGCATCAGATACCGAACCGCCAACTGCTCTACTAATTTGAGTCAGGTCATCCAAAGAAGAGTTTAATCCGTTTAGCTGTCTAGTATAATTTTGTATATCACTTGGGTTTCCCAATACCTCGGATAAAATATTTCCTTGTTGCTCCGTTAAATTTAGCTCTCTAATAGTGCTTCCAACCTGGCGCAATCCGTTTTGTTCGGCTTGAATCCCCGCGATCGCTCTACTAGCTGTATTAGCTGATATTCCCAATGCAGACAAAAATCTTTCAGTGTCATCAAAACTAGTTCCTAGCTGTTGAGCCACTGCGTCAATACTTCTAAGTCTCTCTTGTAATGCTAAAAACCTTCTAGATATAGCTTCAACATCACGAATAGCATTGCTAGAATTAATATCAATTTCAAGGGTAATTCTTCTATTCATGGGTATTTTGCAAAGCGATCTATCAAACGATATAACAATAATAGACTTTCAAGACAGGTTCGGAACAACTAGAAGCACCAGAGGTTGTTCATTAAAGGGTAAATTTGAGTTTGACGAACGAATAGAGATTTTATACAAAAAAGTTCGCGAAATTAATGCTATTGCCCCCCATAAAAGCATCGGCAAAATATATGAAAAGGATGAAGTTTTTCGCTACAACTGCGATCGCTGCTTAGAATTGAATGCGATCGATCCAGACTGGGTTAATGAAAAATTATTAATAGCCTTAATTTTTCAATACAAGCAAAATGAAGGGTTGTTAGTTACCGTAAATTCGGTAAACAACCCCTCAGCTATAGAAATTAACTACCAACACAAAGCGCGGTACGAAGAAATTATCGCAGCGATCGCCTTAAGAGGCGGTTCGATAGAAGACGCTCTTAAGGTTGGCGACAAACCCTTTAAAGAAGTATATAACACATTACAAAGTTTATCCCAACTTGAAAAAGAGGTACAAGGCAAAACAACTAAAAAAACTAAACCATTACCAAGCAAAAATACATCTCAGCAAAATAGAGAATTTAATCTTTTAAAACTAGCCAAGTTAAAAAATCAGCATAAAAAAATCGCGAGATAGAAGATCGCGACCGTCGAGAAAGTATCTACTTCAATTTTACGCTGCTGTAGCGTATTCCTCGTTGTAAATTTCATAAGGGAACAATCTGCCCTTAGTATTAGTAGCCTCATAAGTAACCGACACAGTCATTGGTGAAGCATTAAAGTCTATAGTAGGAGGAACTCTATTTCTGATTAAGTTGGGGAAATAGTAAGCTAATCCCGAATCGAAATCATCATCACCAAAACTCTTAAACCAAGCACTTATATCTCCATAATTTTCGGGAGCATCTGAAGCTCCGATAGTCTGGATTGGTGCATAAGATTTATCATAGAAATAACCAACCTCCGCACCTGCCAAAGCCTGATCGAAAACAAGTTTACTGTTAACTTCATCTACTTGTACTTCTTTTACCGCGCTTGGGGCTGCGTTCACATTTTGAAGGAAACCAGCATCGCCCCAAGTTCCTTTTTCTGTCAGATAAGCTCTAATCTGAGCAGCATTTTGTGCCGTAATATTTGCGTCTACTACTTCAAAAGGAGCGGTGCTTGGTACATTTATAAATTCAGATTTCCTGACATTGCCAGAAGCATCTGTGGGGATTTCGTCATGAAAGAAACCCATGTGCTGCCAATCTCCATGCTGAAAAGTCAGGGTTACTGTATGAATAATTTCACTTAAACCCTTTCTTTTTGTAACCAAAAAACCTGTTTTACGATCGCGACACTGGGATTGTACCTCAGTGGGGTTGCTGGCGATCGCAATCCCCGCATAACATAGTTCCATCGATACTGTTTGATTGACTGAAGGAACTATATTTTTGGTTTCGATAATTAAGCTTCCATGTCCGAACTGAGTCATTTTTAGCCTCGTTACTATATAAAGAGTTCTTCTATTTTAAGCAAAGGGGTTCTTTGCTTTTTAACCAAAGTAACTACGGAAAAAGTCATTTCATAGACCCATTTAATTCCGTCTTTATCTTCGTATGGAGAATAACCAATAGAATTAAATTTAATTTCCCCAAACCCTTCTATGTCAGGTACGTACCAATTTAAAAGCAATTTAATTGCCTCTAAATAGGGGTAAATCTGTTTATGCGATCGCATATCGCATAGTTGAACCCCAAAAGAAATAGTGGTAGAGCCTTTTTGAGTAGTAGCTTCTAGTTGCTCGCCGTTATCAGAAGTCATGTAAAAGTAAGCAGTAGCAATAGCTCGACCCCTACAGCGAACAGGAGAGTTTAGTAACTCCAAACCACGATCTTTGAGCGGGTCGAGTCTATTTAAAATATTTTCTTCTAAGCGAGATAACCTACTCATTTATCAATGATAATAGCGAGAAGAATCTACATAGCCGTTTAGATTTTGCCTGGTAAATACTCTATCTTGCGAATAATAGGAGATGGATTTAGAAGCAGATTTTTTGGCTAACCCTTCTATGAAATTGGGACATTCTCCGCAACAAGATTCTTTCAGCCATTCAATAGCGTCTTGATAGAGTTCCTTGACGCGATCGCCGTTGTTGCAACCGCATTCCAGGTAATACCGAGCCAAATCTAGAGTCTTAAACATAACTATATCGGGTACAAAGGATAAAGGTAATTGATAGCATCTTCCTAAATAACTATCAATTTCCGAAGAAGCCTTATTAAGTACGAAATTTAGTTTAGCTTGGTCTGGCTCGGTTTCTCTTGGATCGTCGCTTGTTAGTTCGACCAAAACCTTGCTACCAAAAGCTAACTCTAAATCGGCTATAGTTGCGTATTGAACCATCTTACCAATCTATTTTAGCCGTAATTTCAGAAGCATCTAAACTATCCCATTTTACCCCTGGAATTAGCTCTTTAAGGGTTTTCATATCTGGAATA
>NZ_JAAHGK010000842.1:0-3458 GCF_010672505.1 Okeania sp. SIO2B9
TGCCTCTTAAATCAGCTAATATTATTAAGTAGAACATGGTAAATTTTGGGCGCTATGTATCAAATTGTAAATTAGCTCAAAAGTTTATATTGATTGCCTTTAGGGTTTTTTTGATTAAAAATGCAACGTCTTTTTTTTAGCTTGCTCTACTTAGAATAATTTAGGAATTTGGCAATCAATGAAGAATATTTTTTTATTTAATCAAATTTAATCAGGTAAAAAATTATGCCCATATCTCTCGAAAAAATTGAAAGAGATGCTCCTAGATTAATCGATCTTGCTAAAAAAGCAGACATTTCAATCCTCAAGGCAAATCTGACAAATCATTAGGCTAAAGTTGCACTTTGTCTAGGTATTTCTGGCTCCATGTCCTACATTTATTCATCTGGTAAAATTCAAACTTTAGCAGAAAAAATATTAGCTCTAGAGCGTAGGTTCGATGATAACGGTTCTATAGAAATTTTTCTGTTTGGACAACATTCTCATCGGGTAGGAGAAATGACTTTAGGTAACTTCCAAGATTTTATTCCAAACATAGAAGAAGAATATCTTCTAGAAACAGGAACTTATTATGGCAAAGCCATGAAAATGATTAGAAATTTCTATTTTCCGGAGGGAAATGGCGATAGTAGAAATTCTCCTTTTGCTGCAGATAAACCCATTTATGTAATGTTTGTCACTGATGGGGCAACTACTGATGAAGAGGAAACACAAAACCAGTTAAAATGGTCGTCTTTTGAGCCAAATTTTTGGCAGTTTTAGATAGGAATTTTATCACAAGGGTAAAGCAACAGACAACAGGCAACAGGCAACAGGCAACAGGGGTAAAGAGGATTACCTTTTGATCACAGGATTTGGTATAATATAGTCTGGTGTTCAAACCAGGCTACTGCAACTTTTATTGTCTATATAGTAATCATTACTAACTAACAGCAAATTCAGTTAAACTACGTTTATATGGGGCATAAAACCCCAAGACAATATCTTTTTTAGGAACTCCAGCAGTTATTAATTGATTGGCAATTCCGATTTCTGTTCCATCTCTTTGAATCCATATTTTATTATCTCTTAAGTCAACATGAATAATCACACCATAGATTCTTTTTTGTTCTTTCCAGCCTATATTTAAGACTTGGTAATGATGGCGTTTTGTGTCAAATAGAAGTTGAATTTCTGTGTTATTTTTTCCATTATTAACTGAATGTTCGGTGAGAATTTTTTGGATAAGTTGAGAGTAATCTATTCTTTCCATAACACGACCTCCTGTTTGATAGAATCAAAAATTAAGAGTTTAATTTTATATTCCGCCAAAGAATCTTGAATAAATTGACGAGAAAAGAAATCTTCATAAGTATCTTGAGGAATTGCCCAGTAGAGAATTCTTTCTGGTTCTTCCAGTTTTAAAGCTAACCTATAATTGAGAATTTGCCCTAAAGCGAGATGAAATTCTGTAACTGCTGATGTACCTAAGAAAGACTTAATTTCTATGGTAATTTTTTGATCGGCTTTTTCGGCTGCAATTAATCTTTCTGCACCTAAATCTATGTAAAATTCTACATCATTTACTTTCAGATAAAGCGGATCGTTAGTAATCTTCCAGCCATCTTTTTCAATAGCGATACAAACTGATTGATGAAATATATCTTTGGCTGACACAGAATTTAATGATTAACACAATTACATTAGTATAAATAGTTATTATCTCTAGCCGCAGGAGCAAGCTTTTAAGAAACCTTGAAAATTCAATATTTATCCTCAATATAAACTATCTCCTACAGATATTTTATAATCGCCAATTAATACATAATTCCTCGCCCTTTTTCATTAAACTCTTTAAAAGTTTGCTCTGATAACTCCTGAGTAGTCATTGCTTGTAAAACAGAAAATGGTAATGTCAGATGATTAGCACCTGCCAGTAAAGTGGCCACAGCCTCATCAGGAGATTTTATACTTGCTGCTAAAATTTCTGTACCGCTACCCTGCACTACCTCAGCCATTTCCCGTACCAACTTTAAACCATCTCCCAATAATCTTGTTGCCCGGTTAACATAGGCGAGCGCGTATTTAGCACCCGCCTCTACAGCTACTACTGCTTGAGCAGGATGATATATTCCTGTCACAGAACAATTAATTTCTCCAGACAGATGAGATAGTGCTTGAAAACCAGTGGCAGTTGCCGGAATTTTCAGAACTATTTGATGACCAATTAATTTCGATGCAGCTTTCGCTTCTGCCATCATGTCATCAAAATTAGTAGCAGTAAGTTGGTAATATAATTCTCCAGAAACAATTTCTGAAAGTTCCTTTAATGTAGCTTCTGGAGACAAATCGCTTTTTACTAACAAAGTAGGGTTAGTTGTCACACCAGATATCCAACCAAATTTACTGGCAACTCTAGCTTCTGTTACTATTGCGGAATCAAGATAAAGAACCATTTTTTTTCTCCTACAAAAATTGGCGTTGCTGAAGCACGTGTATGATATTAATTTTAATTACGGGGTTGCACATTATGGAATGATTTTGCCAAAAATTGCTTTAGATTTTGACTAAGAAAAACCTAATATTAATCATTCTAGCAATTGATTAATCCACAATCCAATTCAATCAAAAATATCAAATCATTCGTCACTGTGCAACACCTTAATTACTAAGAAGTCAGTCCTCAGTCCTCAGGAGGGAACAAAGGAAGATATATATTTTTTAATTTCTTCCCCCTCTCCCCACATTCCCCTCCTGGGAGGGGTTAGGGGTAAGTTCCCCCAATGCGAAAATGTAGCAAACATTGATCGCGCTTGGTATAACCTACAACCTACTACCTACTACTAATTCCCTCAAAAGGTCCTAAAAAAGTAGGGCGAGGGCGAGTAATATGAACCTCTAACAATGCTTTTAAGACTGCCAAAAGTTCGCGGAGAGAATAACGTCTCATAGAATCATTTCTAAACTTTCCCCAATCTGGTGTACCTAAACCTGTAGCATCTACTCCCAGTTGACGACAGGTATAAACCGCACGAGGCAAATGATAACTTTGAGTTACTAAAACTGCTTGGGTAATGCCAAATATTTCTTTAGCACGATAACAACTTTCATAAGTGCTAAAACCAGCATAATCTAAAGTAATATCATCAACAGGTATACCACGGGAAATTGCATATTCTTGCATTGCTTTCACTTCATTATAATCAGGAGTACCATTGTCACCAGTCATCAAAATTTTTTTAACACTACCAGTTTTGTACAAGTTAACAGCTCCTTGTACTCGGTCAGCTAACATTGGCGTGGGAGTACCATCGTCCCATACTCCGGCCCCAAAAACTATAGCAATAGGTTGCTCTGGCACTTCTTCCGGGTTTTTGTATCGATATTTGCTTGTCGCTATTCTGACATAAACGTTTAAAGCTAGGGAATTAGTAGTATTGTTAATATTAAAACTAGAAAAATTAAGCGTTGATTGAGTA
>NZ_JAAHGK010000843.1:0-3454 GCF_010672505.1 Okeania sp. SIO2B9
AATATCTGATGCCTCATCCTCATCTATATTTTCAATTTCCTCCAAACGTTTTTGATAAGCTGCTATTTGATATTCAATTGCCTCAACAATAAATTGTGTTGCTTTATAAGATAAAATCATGTCCGGTAGCATCGGAGCGTGTATAAAATTAAGGTGACAATAGGATAAAACCTTCTGCCTCCTGCCTCCTGCCTTCCTTCCAGCAAAGTCTAATTATTCAACCGGACATGATATAATTTCATAGTTAAATTTCCTTCGTTTACTAATTGGGTAAAATGTTAGCCTACTAAAATAATCATTACTACCTTTTTATAGCTTAGGTTATCTTTTTAAAATATGTTCCTATTTCTCTAAGAACTGCTTTATATTTTTCTAATGGCATAGTATAACTTGGAGTCCATAACCAGTGATTATTGTAATCATTAATCAGCGTTAGTGCTGAAGGAATCTCGGTATCTCGTTCTAATTTCCACCAGTTTTTACCGCCTCTGGGAACTGCAAATGTGGAGATACCACCTTCAAAACTGCTATTAACCCAAATTTCTTTATCAATAACGTAAGTAGCAATATCTTTACTGCGGACGTTATCCATATAAATCAATAGGTGTTTTTGCCATTAAGCATGAATTTCTAATAATCTTTATTTAAAAATAATACTACTAACTTAATAAAGTAACAGCAATATTATTATTAATCCGTGCCCTACTTGCGTAGCGCTATATTACTTTTGAAAATTACTGAAACTCCCCTAATAACCAACCCCCTATCTGTGCTTGGTCTTCCGTGCGACTGCGACTTAAAGCAGTTTCCAATATATCAATACTTAACCCTGGTAAAACTGCCGACTCCCGAATACGCCTGCTACCATTATTACCAATAATCGCAAAAGCAATAATTTGTGCTTTTTGTACATCTACCACCCAGTATTCTGCTACTTGTATTTCCTCGTAAAGTAACCTTTTGTGACCAATATCATCAGCTAAAGTAGAGTCAGCAACTTCTATAACTAAATCTGGCGGTGGCGTAGTGTCGAGGTTAGTAATGGCTGTTCCTTTTGGAGCCAAGTCTGCTCGTTTCCCAATATAATAAGATATATCTGGTTGACACTCTCTGATACCTGTCATTCTATAGCTACAGTTATCTAAACTATTAAAAGCAAGACCTTTGATAGTGCAAAAAAGATTAATTGCAAATAGAATAATTGCATTATTTCTGGAGTGGTCAGGTCCTATTGGCATAGTTTCAATTCTGATTTGCTCGTTGTGGTAATAGCATTTAGCTTTTTTATAAGCAGGATTATTTGCCATTTCGATGAATTCATCCCAGGTAGCGATCGCCCATGTATTTGTTGGCAGATTTGTTTTGATGGTACTCATAGAAACTCCTTTTTTAACCCAAATCAAGATGTTGATTTAATTCTCCAGTACATTCTCAAATAAGATTTTATAGCGCTGCGCGCAGGCAACAGGCAACAGGCAATAGGCAACCCACCCCTAACCCCTCCCAGGAGGGGAATAAAAAGCCGTTTGCGCAAGCATTCCGTAGGAATCATATAAGACTTTTAGCTATTGGGCACCTCCTGCAATTTATAAATATACCAGCGCGCACTGCTATATAACGTCTTTCCCCTTGTTCCTTAAGACCTACGGACGTTGCATACACCATCTATCGGGCCGTTCGCCCCTACTCCCTACTCCCTACTCCCTTGAGTGTAGTGAGAGTCTTAATTAAGGAAACTCTCCAAAGTTGCAGCTACTACCCTATGATCTTCATCTTTGCTCAAATAACTTAAAGCTGCTTTTGCTTGAGGGTTTTCAAATCTCCTTAACGCCTGAACAACTCGTAACCGGGTCATCCAAGATTTGGCACTGACAAAATCTAAAAGTTTTTGTAAAGCTTCAGTTTCTTTAATTGTTCCCGCCAAAGCACCTAAAGCATGAATGGCAGCTTCCTTGACAGTCAAATCTTCACCTGCGATCGCACAAATACATGCTTCATAGAGTGCTTCAGGAAATGGCATTTCTGTAAGAGGAGCAAGAATACTCCGACGCACTAACCAATTATCGTCTTGACGGAATGTTTCCAGTAAATGAGGAATTGACTCTTCTCCAAACTTAGATAGGGAGTTTGCAGCTTCAGCTCGCACATTGTAGTCTTGGTCATTTTTCATCATTTCCAGTAAGATTTTAAATGATTCTGGACTGCGTTTATTGCCCAATCCCATTGCTACAAATGAACGTACTATAAATTCTGGGTCGCGCTGTCTAGTTATGAGCAAAGGAATTGCTATTTCGCTTTCATAATTTCTCAACTCGGTCAGTGCTTTGAGTCTCTCTTGAGAATCAGAGCTATTTAAGTATAACTGAATTTGCTTCATTTCCATGTTAAGGCTTCCTTAATTTTATTTACGTTTCTTTACAAATACTAGCAACTAATCCCTAAATCTGGGATGATAAATTTCAGAAAAATACAAAAATTGATGAGAAAGTCATTATGTCTGAAACTATAGAAGCCAATACTTCAACACCAAAAGTTCAAGAAATAGAAGAAGTAATCACAGGTTTAGAGCAATTGAAAGAGCGTATTGTCAATGACACTATAGAAACAGCGAAAAAAGTTAAGATGCCTAAAGCCAAGGTAATGGCCAAGTTGGAACAACATCCAGAATTGTCCTTTATTGATAAAACCCTGAAAGAGCTGCGTTTACAACAACCTACACCTTTAACTGAAGCTGCCAAACAATTAATTCCTAAAGCGAGAATAGTTAGTTTTAAAACTTGGGAAGAGGTTTTACCAACAGAAGTAATTCAACTATTTCAAATGGCTGATGATGAAGGTCGTTATTTAACAGATGATGATTTACAGGTACTCAAAAATTATGCAAAAATGCCAACTTTTTCTCTTGAAGCTGCTAGTTTACTTCGAGATTGTGCAGCAGAAATAGTTGATGAAGCTAGGGAAAAAGTATTAGCAAAATATCCGAATATTACAGCAGAAGGAGGCGATTTATATCCACCAGCACGAGCCGAAGCTTGTTGGCGAGACTTCTGGCATTTTTTACGTTGTATTACTTATGGAATTGCTGGCGATCGGACAGATTTTACCAGTGCTGAAGGTCTGCATTATATGAATTTACTTTATCAAGAATTGCTTGTACCACTATCAGCAATGGTGTTAGGTTTAGAAGCAATTAAAACGGCTAGCTTAAAAAGATTTTCCGAGGAAAAACAAGCAGAATTAGCTCCTTATTTTGACCATTTAGTTAGTAAATTACAGCAGTTTTCTACTTGTTGAAGAAGGAGTCAGGAGTCAGGAGTCAGGAGTCAGGAGGGAAGAAATTCCAGTAGTGGACTGACACACCTAATTTTTTGCATTAGGGAGTAGAGGAGTAGGGGAGTAGGGGAGATAAAGACACCTAGAAATAACAATCTATTGCACAGTTTTAGCTGTGTCA
>NZ_JAAHGK010000844.1:0-3449 GCF_010672505.1 Okeania sp. SIO2B9
GGCACTTTGACTTGTCCCCAGAGAGTTTATCTTTGGTCAGCTAAGAATAGACGGAGCAACACGGATTTATCCTGTTGCGTAGTATCTGCTTAGAATCCCCTCGACTTTAGCCAGGGGAGTAGTCAATGCTTTATCTTAATTTCTACTTGTTCAAGAAGCAATAACATAATCAATAAGTTGTGCAAGTCGTTGACGCAAAGTTTCCAAACCTAGAGCTTTAGCAGCAGAAATAAATACTGCCATCGGATATTCTTCGTGAGCAAATCTTAAAGTATCTCCATCTACTTCATCGATCTTGTTAAAAGCAACTAAAGCAGGTCCTGGAGTTTCTGGCATTTCCGCCAAAATAGTCATCACAGAACGTATTTGACTTTGCCAAGCAGGATGAGACAGATCGACAACATGAAGTAAAGCATCTGCTTCTGTCACCTCTTCGAGGGTTGCCCGAAAAGCATCAATTAGGGTAGGTGGGAGTTCGTGAATAAATCCCACTGTGTCGGTAATCACAATCGGAATTCGCTTACCCGTAATTGCATCAGGAATAATCAGACGACGAGAAGTAGGGTCTAGAGTTGCAAACAATTGGTCTGCAGCATAAACCTCTGATTTAGTAAGTGTATTCAGTAATGTAGACTTACCAGCATTAGTGTATCCAACTATTGCCACCGTTGGTACTTCTTGACTTTGACGATGTTGACGTAGACGGGAACGATGTGCTTGTAACTGATTTACCTCTTTCTGCAACCGAGATATTCGAGCATTAATTGCCCGACGTTCCGTTTCTAACTTAGTTTCACCAGGTCCTCTAGTACCAATACCACCACCAAGACGAGACATTGCCTCACCTCGACCTGTAAGACGCGGGATAGTATATTCTAGTTGAGCAAGTTCGACCTGTAATTTTCCGGCGCGAGACTGAGCGCGTTGAGCAAAAATATCGAGAATAACTTCAGTACGGTCTACAACTCTCACACCAACCTTAGTTTCTAGGTTACGAACTTGAGCAGGAGAAAGGTCGCGGTCAAATACAACTAAATTAGCTCCCACAGTTTGAACAGTCAGAGCAATTTCTTGGACTTTACCCTCTCCCACCACAGTTTGAGGATGGGGTTGCGATCGCTTCTGTTGCATTGTCTTTAATACCAAACCTCCAGCAGTATTAACAAGTCTAGCTAATTCTGCTAACCCATCTTCAAATTCCCTATCCTTCATTTTGTCTGTTTTTAGTCCCACCAACAGAACCTTATCTTGGTCAGAATCAACTTCTTGAGCAATAAATTCTCTTTCAAATTCTGCTTCTAATCCATCAATCAAGTCAATAAAGTCTTGTTTAGCAAGCATATCCAGACTCAGAGGGGGTGATACCGTCCAAAACGGTAATTCTTGGATATTGGTATCTGTCCGATCTGTTTGAGTAGGTAACAAGTGAGCTAAATAAGCTTGTTTAATGTAACCAGTAGCTCCACCCCCCTTGCGTTTAAATCCTTCACCTGTGAGGGTAAGCACCACCAGAGCATCAAGTCGTTGAATCACCATTGCAGTCAGAGCCGCTTCTGAAGGCACTTCTGGTTTCAGGTTAGTAGCGATGCAACGAATACCACTAAGGCGACTTGCACCGTAACGGGGTAATTCTAGAGGAGGAATTTGGGTTTGGCGGGGTGTGCCAATTCCTACCCGGATAATTTTTCCTCTACGATTGACATAAACACAGACTGGTTGGCCAACTTCTTTGCTGATTGAGGCGACTCTTTGGGCAAATTCTGAGGTAGTTAGGCAATCGCTTGGTAATCGCTGATGGTACAACCTTTGCAGTTGTTTAAGTTGGCTAGATTTTAGACCTTGAAGATTTCCGTAGATGGTTTCGATAGGCATTCCTAGCCACGAAAATGTGGCCCCTCTCTAATACTACTTTAGAATTATAAATATTCTATTATAATCCTAATTTTTGAGTTCAACACAGTCCACTTGATATATTACCTTTGTACAATTTTTGTGGAAATATAAATAATATCATGTCCGTTGGTATCGTTTGTGTAAAAGTTAGCGTGGATATCTACAGGAAATTTAAGTTTTTTTCTTGCTCAATTGCCTTCCTGTTTGTTGCCTGTTGCCTTCCTTTGCTATACAATACCGATGCTACCGGACATAATATAAGTCTTAAGTGGTGGCTTCAAATCAATGGAGTTTTAACTTAATTTATTCCTTGCGATCTACCTTAAAGATAATTTGATAAGACCGATCATTTCAGTTATCAGTTATCAGTTATCAGTACCTCTGCAATAAGGAGGTTTGACATCAGGAATAGTCTCTTTTTTTATCCCTTTAAAAAGGGAGGCGCATACCCACAATTTTTCGGTAATTATGTTGAATTTTTTAATGCCAGACTCTCCTCCACCAAGCATTCAGGAAATTGCTTTTGCGTTTCGTCGTTGGGGACGAATTGGTTTTTGGTTACCGAAAAATTAAAGTATAAAGCCTCTCCATTCATGGAGAAAAAGCGGTCGATCTTTGGAGATTCCCGAAGGGTGGGATGGCATTAGCGTTAGCGTTTGCGCAGCATGACCATAGGAAAGCTCCTCTGTAAGAGGTAGCGGCTCTGTCACTCTTCGGGTCTCCTCGCTGGCCAACCATCGGCCAAGATAAGGAAAAAAAATACTTTTAGCCAATCCTTCTATTACAGAAGAGGTAATAATTAATAATTAATTATTAATTGTTAATTGTTGAACTCACCTTGGACGAATTCTATTTAACTGTTCTAAAGCCCATTTTGCTGTTTTTTCAACTTC
This sequence comes from Okeania sp. SIO2B9, assembly GCF_010672505.1. NCBI lineage: Bacteria > Bacillati > Cyanobacteriota > Cyanophyceae > Oscillatoriales > Microcoleaceae > Okeania > Okeania sp. SIO2B9. The sequence goes on from NZ_JAAHGK010000844.1 coordinate 2,787, forward strand.
AGGGTCTGGGTCATATTCTGCTTGTTGCAATAAGCTAGTTGTTTGAATGATTAACTCATAAATTCGAGTTAAATCTCGGATAGCATTTTTTCTGACTTCTGCATTGTCATTTTGCATTGACATTGCTAAAGCTCTATTCATTGGTTTTAACGTTTTAGTTCCTATTTCTGAGAGAGTCGCTAAAATTAAACTTTGCTGTTTAGAATCAGAATCTATCAGTAAATTAACTAATGGTTGAACAGCTCTAGAATCTCCTCTTTGACCTAATTCCCAGATAGCATTATGCCGTTTTTTCGGGTCAAAATTTTGTAGACCACTAATTAATTCTTCAACAACATTAACTTCTGGTAAAGGATAGTTATTTGGCAGAGTAATATCTCTAGAGTCTTCAACTGTAGAATGTTGATTATTTGCTTGTGATAAATTCACTTTATTTTCTGGTCGCTCATAGTGGTTATTTTCTTCACTCTCAATTGTAGAAAAATTTTCAGCTTTAATATCTAAATTATGGGATTTTAAACTATGTTTTGAAATTTCTACAGAAGTATTTTCTCCAGACTTCTGTAATGGGGGGACAAAAGAATCTAAAGAATTGTTTTTATTGGCCAAATAAGAGGTTTCTGGGAATCTAGGCCATTTAGAGGGGGACTGTTCGGAATCGTT
>NZ_JAAHGK010000845.1:0-3449 GCF_010672505.1 Okeania sp. SIO2B9
TCTATAGCAGACCAGGGCTTTTATGAGTTAGACGACAGCTAGAGTATAAGTGTCAATGGTACGGCTGTGAATTAGTAGTAGTAGACAGATTTTTTCCATCGTCAAAGACTTGCTCTAGTTGTGGTCATGTACAAGATATGCCATTAAATCTAAGAACTTTTGATTGCCCTGATTGTGGCATATCTATAGACCGCGATTTGAACGCAAGTATTAATTTAAGAAATGCGGTCGGCTTGACCGTTGATGCCTGTGGACGGAGTGCTGCCGACAGTTCCGGTGGAAGCAGGAAGTAAACATTAAAATATCACACTATGTGAAGTTTTATGTCGGTTTTATGAAGCAGACTTTCTACATATTTACATTATTTTGCGGATATAATCCATTTGAGCCTATGTTAAAAATCAGATGGGGAGGTAAGGAGATAGGGAATATTTTTTAACCTTTTCCCTTATGCCTTCCGTCCATCTCTTGACTCCTGATTAAACCCTCCTGACTCCTAGCAAAAAAAATGCGGGTCGCTGACAAAGATACTAAATGGGTTCTATGTGATTGCCAGTGGAACCTTTGTGGAGAATTCCAAAAATTTCCTCATCTCTAGCAATAGTAACTTATGGACATGGCATTGCATATGACCTTATTACCTAAATATTGTCTATACAACCCAAATAAGAAGCCATATAACCAAAAGTTTAGGAAATAATCTATATAATTCTACAGATAAATTCATTATACAAAGCGATCAGTAAAACTTAATATAAGTAATTCAGCAGATCTTAATCAAAATACTGGGAAAAACTGCATAAGCTTGGGAAAAGTAGAAGTAGAAGTATAAGGATCAGGATGTAGTTGAGAAAAATACAGGTGGAAACTATGAATTTTCGTACATTTGACGGTAGTAACAATAACTTAGATCATCCTCAATATGGTGGAACTGGTGAAAATTTGCTTCGTTTAGCACCAGCAAATTATGAAGATGGCATCTCTGAATTAGTTGACGGTCCGAATGCTAGATTTATTAGTAACACTGTGTTTAACCAATCAGAATCTATTCTAAACCCCCGAAATTTAAGTGATTATACATGGTTATGGGGACAATTTCTTGACCATGATATCACTTTGAGTGAGTTACAGTCAGGACCAACAGCAGAAACTATTAGCATTCCCATTCCTAACGACGACCCTGTTTTTGTAAAAGGTTCATTGATTCCTGTTACTAGATCGCTCTTTGATGAAAATACTGGCACTGACCTCACTAACCCCCGCCACCAATTTAATGAAATTACAGCTTGGATAGATGGCAGCAATGTATATGGTAGCGACCAAGAACGTGCTGACTTCTTACGCAGCTTTGACGGTGGAAAATTGAAGGTGACTGCTCACTCCACAGGAGATTTACTGCTAACTAGAGGTGACGATGAAGATGCACCTCACATGGCAATGGAAGAAGCAATGGGTGCAAACACTTTTTTGGCAGGGGATGTACGAGCAAATGAAAACTCAGCTTTAACCTCAATACACACTCTTTTTGTACGAGAGCATAACCGTATCGCTGAAATTATTGAAGCTACTCATACAGACTTACCTTTAGACCCTATTGCTCGGGATGAAGAGATTTATCAACGGGCGCGTAAAATAGTGGGGGCTCAAATCCAGAAAATTACTTATGACGAATTCTTGCCTGCTTTGGGCGTGACTCTCGACCCTTATACTGGTTATGATTCAACTGTTAATCCTAATATCAGTACAGAATTTTCTACAGCAGGTTTTCGTTTGGGACATACTATGGTTAGTCCTACTCTACAACATTTGAATGAAGATGGTAGCTCTACAGAATTTTGCCCACTAAACTTATCTGAAGTTTTCTTCCGGCCAGATAGTATTACTGAAAAAGGAGGAATAGATCCGATATTGCGTGGTTTAGCTTCTCAGGTACAGCAGAAAACAGACGCGAAAGTAATTGATGATTTGCGGAATCAATTATTTGGTCCTCCTAGTGAAGGGCCAGTAGTAAATGGAACAGATTTGGCAGCTCTGAATATTCAGCGCGGGAGGGATCATGGTTTGGCCCGCTACAATGATGTTAGGGAAGCATTGGGTTTACCTAGGAAAGATAATTTTAGTGACATTTCATCTGACCCAGAATTGGTGGCATCACTAGAGGCGGTTTATAGCAATGTTGACGAAATTGACCTATGGGTGGGAATGTTGGCAGAAGATAATTTACAAAATTCTAGTATTGGGGAGTTGAATGAAGCGATTTTAGAAGACCAGTTTGAAAGATTGCGAGATGGCGATCGCTTCTGGTATGAAAATGATACTCACTTTGCTGAGTGGGAGTTAGGCGATGGTGTTTTGGTTTCAGATTGGTTAGGTGGTCTTCAGTTGTCGGATATTATCAAGTCGAACACTGGAATTGAAAATATTTCTGAAAATGTGTTCTTTGTGAGTACTTCTACTACTCCTGTGCCTAACATTAACGATGGCGGACCTACTTCTTTAATTATCCTGGCTAGTTTTTTGATGATTGGTCGTCTATGGAAGATGTTACCAACAATTAACAGACAGTCGAGCGATCGCAGTTAATTAATAAATAGGACTTACGCACCTGGAACGTATTTTCGTCCGAAGCGACCGACAGGGTTTGCGCAGCAGTCCGGAACGGAAAGCAATCTCAAATTTTAGTCTTTCCTACCTTATGCGTAAGTCCTGTAATATAGCAGTCGAAAGAAAGGTGAGGAAATATTAAAAGCTTAAAACTTAGACAATCCAAGATTTTTCCTTCTTCCTTCTTATTTCTGCTATACATAGTAGGAGCATTGCATACAACGCTCCTACAAATGATCAACGACCGCTAATGAACTAGCGATCGCTCTGAGAGTTTATTTCACAGATATTTTTTTTTTGCGTTGCTGAAGCAGGTGTATGATATTAATCCTAATTACTTAGGAGTTAGGTCTACCGAAAACAGTAGCTGCGGACAATGCGAATGCGTACTTTAATAGATTTTTCATGGTTAAAACACCTAGTAATTCATAATTTATGTGTGTGATATAGAATCCGGTTATGTAGTATATGTTTATAATTCTATCCACACTTCAATATTTAATATAAAATCAGGTTATACAGTTATCGCACTTTCTACTTCCATTCAATGCAGACATAAAATGCCGGAATATCCACAGATAATTCCAACTCTCATCCTTTCTTCCTGCTGACTCCTGAGGACTGAGGACTGAGGACTCTCATCATACAATAACTAATTATCCGGATACTATATTACTCATTACTCATTACTCATTACTCATTACTCATTAATCCTCAGTAATATCATGTCCGGTAGCATCGGTCTTGTATAGCAAAGGTAAGGAAGAAGGAAGAAGGAAGAAGGAAGAAGAAAGAGGGAAGAGGGAAGAAGGCTACCCTCGCAAGAAAAAACCATCATTTCCTGT
>NZ_JAAHGK010000846.1:0-3444 GCF_010672505.1 Okeania sp. SIO2B9
ATCAAGGTCAAGATACAAACATGGATTCTATAAATTGATAGTGAAGCTGTTCAACCGGATTTGATATTAGACAAATTTTTGACATAATTAATAACTTCTGGAAAAAAAGTCAAAAAATCCGACTCAATTTCAGTATAATTTTTAATCAGTTCATTTCCAGCAGTAGCAAGATTATTTTCTCTCTTCAAACGTTTAGATAAACGGACAAAACTTAAGTTAATCCCTGATAAGTTTTTGTAGGAACTAAGCCAATTTTCAGATATAATTTTAGGTAATATTTTTTGTAATCTATCAGGTAAAATTTCCTGATTTTTTTGCAAAATAATATATATTTTTTGCACAAATACATCTAAGTTTTCATAGGCAAATAAGTTCCAGTGATTGGCTAAAAAATGGTCATAACAAATATCAATAATTATTCCTGCTAAACGTCTATGACTATTACTAATACGATTTTTACTTCTCAAATATATTGGATGAGTATCAGTAAAGCAATCAACTTGACGATGAGTTTTGATTCCTTGAATAATTTCATGGCTATAAATAGTTTCATATTGTTCTAGATACCCTTTGACAAAATCACCTAATAAATTTCCTATTTGTGATTCGGGAGTATTTTTCGCTAAAAATAAATGAGCTAGATAGTTCATAAGTAGATAGTTATATCATTTTCAAGTAAAGTACATAGCAGTTATAGCAGAAGGAAGAAAGAAAAAGTAATAAGGAAGAAGAAAAAATCTGGCGTTGTCTAAGTTTTAAGCTTTTGATATGTCCTAATATGAAATACCAAAATTTTTGCTACAAATACGCACGGCTGTTTCAAGGAGTCAGTCCTCAGTCCTAAGTAGGAATAGCCTACATATCATTTATTAGACTCAAACTCTGTTTTTAGTCAAATCAATATTTCTGGGTAAAGTTTTTTAACCAGCTAAATTATTCGTAGCATTCTTTTTTATCTTTCATATAACCTTTCCTTCAACTACTATATATTTTGATTTTATATAAAATCTCTATTGGAATTCAAGAATAGATCACAGTAATAGGAGTTTCAGACTTTATTCTCTATTTTTTGTTTTTGACAAATCCTGTACATCAAGAGTGTATAAATATCAATATTAATTAATATTAGAAATCTCTATCAACTAAGAAAGAGGAAACAGATAACAGGAATAAATAATTGACAATTTATAGATAAGAATTGCTTTGATTTTTGATTTTTGGAGAAGTCTATTGCCTAGATTTTATGATTAAATTTTGAAATACTTCCAATCATATCTATGTTAAAGCAAAGTTAAACTGCTCAGGATAATTTATACAAAAACCAATATCTATTGAAATAAGTTAGAAATGACGATTGACGTTATTAGCTAACAGCTTATACAATAAATCAAAATTATGATGATTAAACTACCCTAGATTTTTCCGAAGCTCTTTCATAAATTAAGTGGATTTTGTAGCATGGCAAACACTCTAGAATCTATTATTAATCTACCGAAGCTAAATTCTGAATCTACCCTCAGAGAATTACCACTGACTGATTTTCAAGTAAGTCCGATGACTTCCCTAGAATTAGTTGAATATCAGTTTAATCAACAACCTGACTTATCTGGAGTTATAGTTGCTTCCGATGAAAAGTTTTTTGGCATGATTTCTCGACGCTACTTTCATGAACAAATGAGTTCTCGTTATGGAAGAGAACTATTTATCAAACGTCCTATTCAATATTTTTTAAAAGCTACTCCAACTAAATATTTAGATAACTGTTTGGTATTACTTTCTGAAGAAAAAATTAATTTAGCTGTACAAATAGCACTAAACCGTTCTGAAGAAACTGTATATGAACCACTAGTAATTCAATTCGTAAACAAAAAAAATCCTAATTGTTATATTTATTTTTTACTTAATTTTCAAACTTTAATCCTGGCTCAATCTCATCTACTTAGAGAAGTCAATAATGAGTTATCTCGCCAGAAAAGTTCTGCTAAAAATTATTTGATTCAGCTCAAACATAAACAGCAAAAACTCCAACAACATACGGCAGAATTACAAACGCAAAAACAAGAAATTTTAGCTAGACACAAGTTATTAGAAATACAGCAAAATGACTTAATTAGTCAATCACAACAAATTCATAACCTTAACCGCAGACTAAAAGAAATTACTGGTTTTATTTCTCAGGAAGGAAAAAAAGCATTTTATGCAACATTTGAAGGAGTACAAAAAATCAACAAAAATATGAATGAAATTGTCAATATTGGTCACTTGTTCACCAATGAACTTAAACTAATTAACTCTGCATCCCATCAAATTGAAACAATTAGTAAGCAAGCAAAACATTTGGCAATACAAGCTGCTATTGTTGCTGGTCATTCAAATTCTCAACTTAGTGGTTTCAGTCATATTACTAACGAGATTGGAAAATTGGTGAATGAAACTTCACAAGCAGGTCGTCAAATGAATTTAGTAGCTAATAACTTAATGAGGAAAATTTCTGAACTTAACAATTTAGCTGAAACTGGTAAGCAAACCGCTCAGTCTCTAGTAGAAAATAATCAACGTTCTGAGATAACATTAGATGAGTTAGAAAAATTAATTCAACAACCAAACTTGGATCGAGCAGCAGTAAATTCCTCTGCTGTTACACAAGGTAGCAAAATTACTGATATTTCTCAAGAAAATCTGTATCAAGATAAAAATATAGTCAATAACTATCAAGAAAAGTTTGAGGAAAAAAATACAGATATTTCTGAATTGCAAATGCAAATATTGAATAATAAAAAAGATCAAGAAAAATTGATACAATAAATTCGTTCTACTTTAAATAAAAAAAAATTGATATTTAGTTAGATTGAGTTGACAAAAAAATAACTAACTTGATAGAAGATGTAGCCAGTTTAAGTGAATCTTCAACAATTAATAATTAATAATTACTTCTCCTGAAAATAATAGCATTGGTGAAAAGTATTTTTTTCTTTATTTCTTTTTCAATGATATCAAATACGTTTGATTGGATATAAAAAAATTATCGAATCGTCATAACTAATAAATCTTTGTGATTCTCTCTCCTTCTGACTCCTAAAGACTTAACTAATCTATAACTGTTTAACCGGATTTGATATGAAAAGGTTTTCTACCTTAATTATTCGGTAAAAAAAATCTCAAATTCTACCCCTGTTTATTTATTTGAAATTTTCTAGAATAACTAAAGTATAACTTCTATAGTTAATGAACAAGATGCAAATTATTGTTACTCCAAATCACTTTCTTTATCAAGATGTACAACTATATCATCTTAAACTTCGAGGTATTAGTAATCAAGCTACTGGATATTTATATTGCAAAAATAATGAAACTATTAGTAGAGCTACCTCTATGGATAAAATTCAGTTAGAAGGACTTTGTAAGATTAAACAAGTTATTGCTCTACGGCAGCGAGCAGTTATA
>NZ_JAAHGK010000847.1:0-3442 GCF_010672505.1 Okeania sp. SIO2B9
GTTAGAAGAAATTCTGTTTGAGCGTTGTCAAGTTCTTTTAACACAGCAATTTGCAATCAAGGCTATAACCCAGTACCATTGGTGGCCGAAAATTCAGGTTTAATTACTCCGATGCTACCGGATTTGAGATCATAAGTCCGTTCGATTTACAACTTCTTCTCACTTAGATTAATGTGAGTTCGAGGGAGTCTAAAACCCTCATTCTTTACTATTAAGGCTAGAATAGTAGGAAATTCCCTCGGGTACAGTTTCTGAATTAAGTTGTAAAATCTCTATACTAGGTATACTTACCATCTTTATTTCCATAATTTAATTTAATGAGTTGCAATTCTAGAATTTTTCTAGAATTTTCATCGCTGCATTATGCCCTGGAATTCCACTAACGCACCCACCCCGTTTAGCTCCAGAACCACACAAGAAGATATTATCAAAGCCAATCTCCACGCCCCACATTCCCCGTTCTTCCTCTGATTCTACAAAAGGCCACGAAAGAGATTGATGGAAGACATGACCTGTGGGAATGCCCACTTCTCGTTCCACGTCCACTGGAGTCGCAATATCAACACAAAGTTGACCATTTTCATCCCGCGCTATACAATCTTTTATGGGATCTAATAAATATTGATTTACCCCATTAAGATACCTCTCCAATACTTTCTGTTTCTCTGTTTGATTGTCTTTAACAAATAAGCTATAAGGCATTTCCAACCCAAATAAAGTTAGGGTCTGATAACCTTCTGCTCTCAGAGATGGGGAAAGGATAGAATCATCTGTTAAACTATGACAATAAAACTCCCCTGGAGGATGTTCTGGTATCATTCCTTCACAAGCCATTTTGTAGCTCTCAATGATGTTTTGATAACCCTCGTTGACGTGGAATGTTCCAGTAAATGCTTCTACAGAATCGTAATCTGCTTTCAAACGAGGTAACTTCCTTAAAACCATATTAATTTTGACAAAAGATCCTTCATCTTTGGGATCGTTGGGAGGATTATACCCACTCAACAGTTGCGAAAGTTTTTTCGGGGCAAGATTAACTAAGACATATTTTCCACTGATATAGCTTTCTTGGTTATTATGTTGAAACTTTACGGTGGCTTGCTCTTCTTCTGGCTCTATTTTTGTAACTTCAGCATGGTTGAGTATCTCCACACCATTTTTTTTGCATTGAGCAACAAGTTCCTCTGTCAGTTTCCCCATACCACCCACTGGAACGCACCAATCTCCTGTACCATTGGCAATAATATGATAAAGAAACGTCCGATTCTGTTGTAAGGAAGAGTCATGGGGATGGGTAAAGGTGCCAATCGTTCCATCTGTGAATACTAAACCCCGCACCAAATCACTTTGAAAGAATTCTTCAATAGCAACTCCCAAGGGTTGCTCCATAAATAGCTGCCAGGCTAGCTTTTCTTCTTCTGTTTGAAAAAGCTTTTTAATTTCTTCTCTAGTCTGCATCGGTTCAAGCAATGAATGCCAAAGATGCTTTCCTAGAGATTTTTGTAATTGATGGAATTTGAAATAGTTTTGGTACTCTTCTGAATTTCCGGTGAGTTGTTCAAAAGATTTCTTAGTAATTGCTTCATCACTATTACTAATCAGTAAACCTTCATGCTTTCCATCTTTTTCGTATGGAGTAAAGGAAGCAGGATTTCTTTGTCGGAATTTAAAATCTAAATCTAGATCTGAGATAATTTTTTGTGGCAGCATTCCCACTAGATAAGCATAAACTGAGAGTTTCGCTTCAATACCCGGAAATAGTTGGCGGGAAACAACTGCTCCTCCTACTTTATCGTGTTTTTCTAGAACTAAAACAGATTTACCCGCTTTGGCAAGATAACAGGCTGCAATTAGTCCATTGTGTCCACCACCGACGATAACAACATCGTAGTTTTTTTGTATGTTTGAATATGGCATGATTTTCTCTACTTATTGGGTAATTTCAGTTATCAGTACCTCTGGCTCAACCCAGAAGCTTGAAATAATGAACCAAATATTTTTTTAATTCCTTTAAAAGGGAAGGCTTTATATAGAATCCGGGTAATTACTATAGCTTGCGTCATTGCGACTGGAACGGAGTGGAAGCAAGCAATCTCCGTGTACCCCTGAGATTGCTTCCTATCGTCGCTGCGGACGACTGTTCAACCGGATTCTATACGGCGGATGTCAAGTCAGTTAGGTACACCTGTCACAGGCATCTTGCCTGTGTTACAAAGGTATTATCTTTAACATTTGTACCTCACTATCCTTGAAAATGCTATATTATATCATGTCCGGATAATCAGTGATCAAAAAACCTTTTCCCTTCTAACCTTTTCTTTCCTTCTGCCTCCTGCCTCCTGCCTTCTGCCTTACCTCCTCCAAAGTATAAGTATTCAACTGGACATGATATTACACCTTATTTTTTGGTCAAATATCAATATAGGAAGGATCTAGCCGATTAAGCAAACGGCGATTAGCTTCCCATACGAGTTGGAATTCTTTGTTGTCCTGTAGGAATGGACCCTCGAACTGCTTTGCTGTATGTTCGCAAATCTCAGGTGATGGTATAATCGGTTTGGCGTTGCTATTTAACACATTAACCTGAATTTCGCAAGCCTTATTCAGGTAGTACATATAGTAAAATGCCTCTGCAACTGTTTCACCTACAGTTAAAAGACCGTGGTTACGGAGGATTAAACATTTCTTGTCTCCCAGAGATGCCACAAGTCTTTCTCGCTCATCAAGGTCAAGTGATATTCCCTCATAATCATGGTAGGCAACTCGATTATAAAATTCCATAGAAATTTGGTTAAGAGGCAACAAACCTTCTTCCATCGCCGCAACTGCCATACCACTAACAGTATGGGTGTGGATGATTGCATGGGCGTTAGGGCAACCTAAATGAATAGCACTGTGTATCGTAAATCCTGCTGGATTTACTTCCGCATCTGCCGAATTAATTTTGTTGCCATTTGCATCCACTGGAACCAAATTTGATGCACATATTTCGTCAAACATCATACCATAAGGATTAATGAGGAATATTGGTGGCTCCTCTTTAATGCGCACGGAAATATGGGTGTAGATCATGTCTGTCATCCCATAGTAGTGAATCAAGCGGTAAGCAGCAGCAAGATCGATGCGCAAATTTCGTTCTTCTTCGGAATAAAAGCGAGTTATGGGATTATTTAGGTTAGAACTTTTTGTCTTGACATTCATGGTTTAGTTTTTTTATATTTTCATTAATTTAGTAGTTACCAAAGAATTAATAATTAATAATTAATAATTAAAGAATTCAGGTTTAAAATCTTCCCTTTTAAGGGAAAAAAGACAATATTTATTATATTCAATCCTCTCGGTTTTAACCAGAGGTAATTATCAATTATCAATTATAAATTAATAAAAAAAAATAAACCATGAATATCAGATCGGAAGAAAACAAAAATTAACTCATAACAAC
>NZ_JAAHGK010000848.1:0-3440 GCF_010672505.1 Okeania sp. SIO2B9
AAGAGTTACGGGCAGCAGAAGACCCAGAGTTTGAAACATTTTATACCAAAAACATTTTGTTGAACGAGGGTATCCGAGCATGGATGGCACCTCAAGATCAACCACATCAAAACTTTATATTCCCTGAGGAGGTTCTACCACGTGGTAACGCTCTCTAATTCTTCCATGATGGGAGGTCGCGATATCGAGTCCACCGGTTTTGCTTGGTGGTCTGGAAACGCCCGTCTGATCAATCTATCCGGTAAACTGCTAGGCGCTCATGTTGCTCACGCAGGTCTAATCGTATTCTGGGCAGGAGCAATGACTTTATTTGAAGTTGGTCACTTTGTCCCAGAAAAGCCAATGTACGAACAAGGCTTAATCCTAATGCCTCACGTTGCTACTTTAGGCTGGGGTATCGGTCCTGGTGGCGAGGTAACTGACATATTTCCATACTTTGTCGTAGGTGTTTTGCACCTAATTTCATCTGCTGTTCTTGGTTTAGGCGGTATTTATCATGCCGTTCGTGGTCCAGAAACTCTCGAAGAATATTCTTCTTTCTTCGGATATGACTGGAAAGATAAGAACCAGATGACTAATATCATCGGTTACCACTTAATCCTATTAGGTTGTGGTGCGCTGTTGTTGGTATTTAAGGCCATGTTCTTTGGTGGTGTCTATGATACTTGGGCACCAGGTGGTGGAGATGTCAGGGTAATCACTAACCCTACTCTCGATCCTGCTGTTATTTTTGGTTATCTAGCTAAAGCTCCTTTTGGTGGTGAAGGTTGGATCATCGGTGTTAACAACATGGAAGATATCATCGGCGGTCATATCTGGATCGGTCTGATTTGTATCTTCGGTGGTGTTTGGCATATTCTAACTAAGCCTTTCGGTTGGGCACGTCGTGCTTTCATCTGGTCTGGAGAGGCTTATCTTTCCTACAGTTTGGGCGCTCTATCCTTAATGGGTTTGATTGCTGCGTGTTTCGTATGGTTTAACAACACTGCTTATCCCAGCGAATTCTACGGCCCAACTAACGCTGAAGCTTCTCAAGCTCAGTCTTTTGTATTCTTAGTTCGTGACCAAAAGTTAGGTGCTAATATTGGTTCTGCTCAAGGTCCAACTGGTCTTGGTAAGTACCTGATGCGTTCTCCTACTGGTGAAATCATCTTCGGTGGTGAAACAATGCGTTTCTGGGACTTCCGTGGTCCTTGGTTAGAGCCTCTTCGTGGTCCTAACGGTCTCGACTTGAGTAAATTAAAGAATGATATTCAGCCTTGGCAAGTACGTCGTGCTGCTGAGTACATGACTCATGCTCCTAACGGTTCCATCAACTCCGTAGGTGGCATTATCACTGATATCAACGGGTTCAACTATGTTAACCCTCGTGCTTGGTTAGCTGCTGCTCACTTCATTCTAGGGTTCTTCTTCTTAATTGGTCACTTATGGCACGCAGGACGCGCTCGTGCTGCTGAAGGTGGTTTTGAGAAGGGTCTCGACCGTGAAACAGAGCCAGTACTATCTATGCCTAACCTAGACTAATATCTAGTTACTGTAGGTTACTGATAGCTAAATTTATTTAAGAACCTCGCCAAATATCTGGTGAGGTTCTTATTTTTTTATAGAACCCATTTGGGATCTTGGCACGCGGTACGGGTTTTTATAGCAGGCAACAGGCAACAGGCAACAGGCAACAGGCAAAAGTGGGAAAAATTTCCCTGTCTAAGGTTTATTACCAGTCTATTTCCTAACCAACCCATTTTTTCCTATAGCAAAGGAGTCAGAAGATCAAGCAATAGAATAGGGGAAAAAGGTGGAAATTTGCCCCCAGATTCACTATCTGCCGACATTCCCCACCCTCTTTATCTAATTACACTGATGCTACCGGATTTGATATGACTTCAGTCTTTCAATATGGCATTAAATTCACCCGCTTCAAACCTTTTTCTGAGTTCCTGACGCTGAATTTTGCCGATCACTGTTTTCGGATACGAGGATAGTGGGACTGTTTTCTGAGATATTTACCGACCCTCCATAGGCGATCGCTGGTTTAAAGGAGCGGTCTATGGAACTTGTTTGAGCTAAATATTCTTTTTGGTGATTAAACATTTTTTTTGATTGAGGAAATGTTCGCAAAAATGTATCTCTCTCAAATTTAAGTTGGTGTTCAATAATTAATAATTAATAATCACCTCTCCTTGAAAAGAAGAGGATTGACTAAAAGGATAATTTTTTTTCTTCTCTTGGTCGATTGGATATGGCAAGATTTCCTCGCCACCCCACCCTACGGGAAGCTCCGCTAACGACCGCTTTTTTCTCCTTTAAAGGAGAGGCTTTAAATCTTAATTATTCAGTAAGGAGCAATATTCAATAATTGATAATTGATAATTACCTCTCCCTAAAAGGAAGACGATTGAATAAAAGGAAAAAATTTCTTCTCTTGGTCGATTGGATATGGTAAGGTTTCCTCGCCATCCCTCGACCGCTTTTTTCTCCTTGAAAGGGGAGGCTTTAAACCTGAATTATTTAATTATTTAATTATTAATTCTTCGGTAAATCTATTGCCTATTAGACATCTCCAAACATCCAAAATCAAATCAATTTTTATCCATAAATTATCAATTATTTCTCCCTGTTCCCAGCTCCGGTGTTCCCTCTTTTCTGGAGATGTCTATTGCCTATTAAGTATTAACAGTGTTAGCAGTCTTAGAAAGATCCGTAAAACAACCTCGACGCATATTCTGGATCGTCAGAAGAGAAATAACCACTTCTAATTTTAGCATATTCATCTCGTGATCTCGAACCATTCTTGTTTAGATCCATATTTTCAAACCCACGTTTAATACTTTCCTCATTGGTTTCTCCCAACGCTTTTAACAATATATCATATTCTTTAAAACTAATTGTGCCACTTCCATCTATATCCAAGCAATCAAACATCACTTTGTTGACTTCTTGATTTTTTTCTATTTGACTGGGTTGCATTTTTTCTCGAACTTCCAAAAATTCAATTAGAGAAACTTTTCCATCTCCATCTGTATCAGCAGGACTCAAATAATGATCCCAAACTTTAGCATAGGTATCAAGAATTTCCTGATATTTGCTATCTTCCTTTTTGAGACCAAAAGACTCAGCTATTCTTTTGGCAATTAGCTGCAAGTCTTCCTTTTCTAGCAGTCCATTTTTCGATTGGTCATACTGATAAAATGCCAAGGCAAGTTTGCGTTGCACAAATGGCGATAACATAATTTTTCTCCTGTTGTATTTTCTCAGCTATTTTTTGAGTTAGAAATTAGCATATTTGAAGCAAAATTTCAATTAAATGGTGCTAGGTTTGAATTGATAGTAAGTAAGCATTCAGCTATTAGCAATCAGCTCTCAGCAATAAAAATGAATGAACCAGGTATTTGCTTAACTTCTGCTTCAATTCTTTGTTCAAAAATGTAGTAGAAGTTAAG
>NZ_JAAHGK010000849.1:0-3440 GCF_010672505.1 Okeania sp. SIO2B9
AGCTCTACCTAATTATCTTTGAAACCTCAAAAAAATAGTATAGCAGGGAACAGGGAACAGGGAACAGGGAACAGGGAACAGGGAACAGGGAACAGGGAACAGGGAACAGGGAACAGGGGGAAAAACATTTCCCTGTCTGAGGTTCATCATCAGTCTATGTCCTAATCAACTCTTTCTCTGCTATAGTTCTGTAGGGCAATTAAGTATCAATGGGGATAAAAGTGACACTAAAAGAGGATAACGACTGTATTAGGGGCAGGTTGAAAATTACAGCAGTTTTCCTGCACGGTAGACCACAGTAGGGGCGAATGGCCATTCGCCCCTACAAAGTTTTGGTTGTGACGATCTGCTTCAGAGATCGGCAAAAGCGCTGTAACTCAAAACCTACCCCTAAATTAACCAACCTACACTACACCAACTGGAACTTCATCTAACTGTTTCAAGAACTTTTTAATTAACCCAATAGTCACTGCCGGAACTTCCAATTGAGGAGTTAAACCCACATCATCTAATGTTTGAAAAATTCGCACAGCTTGAGGATTCAAATCTGCTAAACGTTGACCTATTTCTGGACCTGTAAACTCCGACTTTTTACCCCAAATAATTGCCGTCGGAATTGTTAATTGACTCATATATAAAGATAAATCAAAACACAAATCTCCTCGCACAAAAGATAAAGCAGCATATTCAGCATTAGGTTGAGTTGCTGACTCTAAATATGCCTCTACAATTTCTTCATAAACTAACTTGGAATTAGCAAATTGTCGGTTTTCTAAAAAAGTTCTAATCCCCCCAGGAGTAGCAACACCACCATTATAAATCAAACGATCTACTACAGGGGTACTCACAAGTTGAGCGAAAAAACTGCGGGTATAATTTTCCCCGAAGTCAGATAAACCTGCGGGAGTTGTCAATATTAGAGACTTGAATAATTCCGGACGGGCGATCGCTACTCTCACCATCATTGCTCCAGTCAGGGAAGAGGCGATAACTCTGGTGGGAGGTTGACAAGTTTGTTCTAAAAATTCGATAATTGTGGTGATATAGTCATCTACTTTGTAATCTAGCGCCTGATGTTCCGAACGCCCCCATCCGATTAAGTCTGGGGCAAGAATGCGGTATTCTGAGGCAAAGGCGGGATAAACTTTTGACCATTCGTAGGCAGATGACCCACCGCCGAAACCGTGAAAAAATACTAGGGTTGGCAAGTCGTCGATGTTGTCGGTGTCAGTTTTCCAAGGTGTTTTTTCGTTGGCGTAGTAGACCATTCTACCGTGAGAGGTGACGATTGATTTTTGTTCAAAACCTAGAGGAATAAACATAGTAATTTTAGATTTTAGAGTTGGCATTAATGTGGAAATATCTTCAGTATAGGATGATTTTTGGGTGATGGTGCATTGTAATATTATGTCCGGTTGAATACTGATAAATAAACGACTTAGGAGTCAGTCCTCAGGAGTCAGGAGGAAAGAAAGAAGCAAGAAGAAGAGGAGGAAAAGGAGAAAGTTTTTTTGATCACGCTCTTATCCGGATTTGATATTGCGGCGTTGGTGAATCAACATAATAATTAATATCATGTCCGGTTGAACAGTTATAAATAAACGACGAAGGAGTCAGGAGACAGGAGACAGAAGACAGGAGGGTAGAAAGAATGAAGAAGGAGAAAGTTTTTTTATCACTAATTATCCGGACATGATATAAGATATTTGGACTAAATGTAATCAACATAAGAATTATGAATACCCTTTTCATTACTTGCTCCCGAACAACCCGTAAACGAAATGATCTGTAGGGATGTTGCATGCAACCTCCCTACCTGTTCCCTCCCTACCTGTTCCCTCCATACCTATTCCCTATTCCCTAAGCACGAAAATCATAGCTAAATTCACTAATGCCGATATTGCTAATGGTTGTTCATCTGATACTAATATCATGTCCGGATGATTAAGTATAATAAAAATGTTTTCCTCTCAATGTTGAAGAAATATCCCAAATTTCCACTCCTATCAAGTCTTCCCTGTTAAATTTACACCTATCACCTAACACCTACCACTTAAAAACTGTATTATCACTAATTAAGCGGACATGATATAAATCCTGTTTAGAAAGAACCTTTATTATAAAGGTAAGGTAAAGGAAAGAAGGGTTAGAAAAGAATTTGAAAATGGTACTTTTGATAACCGGATTTGGTGTGAACTATATCTGTTGGGTTCTTGCGAAACCCAACCTACAGAAGTAAAAATGTTGTTAAGATTAGCAGATTTGAGATTTTTTCTTTTAAGGTAATTATTATTAATGTTATTAGGTCAAACAAATGCAAGTTCAAGAAAATAAGTTTTCCTGGTATGATGTGCCTGAAGATGTCAAAAGTTTATTGATGTTGGCGGTGGAAAATTGGGAAGATACTGAGACATCGGAAAATTATATTAATCAAGCTTTGGCTAAGACTGAAGGAAATCTGGATATTTTGATAGGTGCTTATCGTTATTTTTTCTATAAAAATAATATGAAAATGTCTCTACAATTGGCTGATATGGTAATTAATGAAGTGAAAAAAAGGGAAAATTTACCGGATGATTGGCAGGAGGTAAAAACTATATTAGCTAGTCGAAAAAATGAGCAACAAATTAATCTTTTGATTACAGCTTATGCTGCTTCGGGATTGATTATTGCGAAGATGGGTGATTTGGCAAAAGCTAAGGCAATAAGTGAGGAAGTTCAAGAAATTGATGATAAAAATGATTTAGCAAAAATCTTGTTTGATGTGATTACTAGACCGCCAGATGAAGATGAAGATTAAGGTAATTTACTGGTTAATATTTTGAAGAAAGAAGAAGGTTTTTAGTTATCTAGGAGAAAAGGAATAAGTGGATAGGGATTGTATTATACCAAATATCAAAAGTATTGCTACATCTCCTTGACAGTAGGAAGTAGGCAGTAGGGAGTAGGGTTCAAAGATATAATATATCTTGGCTTAATGCCAAAAAATGTGAAAAACATTACTGAAATATTATTATTATTTAATAACTGAAGTCGCATTGGAAGTATAGCATTATTTTTGGGAATTGGTATTATATCGGCGACTTCGTATCTACAAAGCCCAAGTAATTGTAGATACCCTGTAGGCAGGGTCATTTCATTCTAGATTTTGACAATGAATTTATTGATTTTCAGAAAGCGAAAGATAAATTTCTTAAAGCGAAAGATAAATTTCCTAAAGCTGTAAATAACGTGGTTTCGTCAATACATAAAATGGCACAGTTTAGAATGAAACAGCCCTGCCCTGTAGGCGATGAGGTATTAAAATCAAGAAATAATAGCATAAATTTTTTCTCAACCTAAAGTCAGTAATTAAGTCTGATTTTTTTCTGGTGTATATCCTTTCTAATCATCAGCTATGACCAAAAAAATTAGGTCTCAAACCTCCCCTTTTAAGGGGA
>NZ_JAAHGK010000085.1:0-10610 GCF_010672505.1 Okeania sp. SIO2B9
TCTATTTTTTCAGGGAACAGTTTTGTGCTGATTCTATCTATGATGCTGAAGCATTGAAACTTTGTCCTGCTTCCTGCTGTTCATTATTATCTGATTGATTTTTTTGATCCTGAACTGACTGCCAAATCAATCCACCTAAATGAGTAAATGCTAAAGCGATCGCTGACACGGACAAAAGATAACTATGTAAAGTGTACTGATGCAATACAGTCATTGTACTAATACCATTACCACCTGTTAAAATATATAGTAGTAAAGAACCAATAAAAGGAATAGTTTCTACAGTAGATAATTCTATAGAAAATCTCCAAAAACCTTCTTGAGACCAGTCAAGAATCATTGCTGTCCAACCCAAACCAATTGCGACTAAAACAAGGAAAATTCCACTAATCCAAGCAATCAACTAACTAGAGCGAAACTGCCGACTTAAAAACATAATTACTATTTGAATTAAGCCGAGAATAATGATACTGTTACCAGCATAATTGTGTAAATCTCGAATTATCCATCCGAAAGGAATTTGACTGGTAATCATTTCTAGAGATTTGTAAGCACCACCAGTGGTGGGTTGATAATTAAACGCTAACAATGTTCCAGACAAGGCAGAGATTAGAGTTAATGTCAAAATTGAGACAGCTACAATGGTAGCTAATCTCCGTAAACTCAAGGTCGAATTAATATTGTTAATCATTATGATGAGTGAAAGTCGATAAATTATTGCGGATATTAAAATTAGGATTTACCTACCTGCAACATATTTTCGCCATTGTTACCGATAGGGTTTGCGCAGCAGTCCGGAACGGAAAGCAATCTCAAATCCTAGTTTTTTGTACCTGATGCGTAAGTCCTGAAAATTAAGCAGATACAGCATTAAAGCCATGTGTGTAAAGTCTGCAAAATTAAAGATAGATAAAATCGCCACTCTGGATTTAGAGCGCTATTAACTTTATTTGTGACCGTATTATGTAAATCTTAAACATAACTTTTTTTTGTTGCAATTTAGGCAAAATTATCAAACATAATTAATAGCGATCGCTCATACCACAAAACGCAAATTAATTATGTATAAAATTATACTTTTATTAAGATAGATAAAAAAAAAGCGTTTCGGTCCGGAATGCTCCGCAAATAGCAATTGCTGCAATCAGAATTTTCTAAAGTCATGCTCTGCAAACAGCTTAGATTTATACTGAGACCGAGAGAAATGCAATTTCAAAGAGGATTTCAACCCAAGCTGATAGCTGAAAACTTTTAGTCCAGAACTAGTTAAAAATTATGGGTTTCTAAATTAACTGATATACGTTTCCAATGTCTAACACTAGGAGCTAAAGTAATTAAATCTTCAATATTGCGGTGCATTGCAATACAAATAGCATCTAAAGGTAAATCATTAGGGTCGTAACCGAAAGGATTTTCTATTTCTAGAGCAATTTCTTCAATTCCAAATACTGTAAAACTGATTAAGGCAACTACTATACCAGTCCAAAAATGAAACTCATTAACTATTTGAAATGGTAATGATAAACAATAAATTAACAATAATTGCCTTAGATGAATTGAATATGCTAAAGGAATTGGTGTATTTAAAATTCCCTCACAACAAGTTAATGCTTCAACCATTCTATCCAACAACTTAAACATCGCAGTAAGTTGATAAGGATTAATACAACCACGTTCATATTGATGCTGGAGATAATCACTAATCCAAAAAGCAATATGAATAGGAGGATGATTCATTTTTTTGAGCTTTTCATACCACTGTTTAGGCATATATCCCTCTAATTCTCTATTTACACTCTGACGGCGCAAATATAATTTACTAGCGATAGCAAAGGCTACTAATAACCTGATTATTTCCTCTTTTACTTTTCTATCTGCTGGTTCATTTTCTTCAACAGAAACCCAAATTTGTCGGGCAAAATTACGAACTGTATTAACAATTTGCCCCCACAGTTGCCGACCTTGCCAGAATCTTTCATAAGCAGTATTTGTTCTAAAAACTAATAGTAAACCCAAAACTAAACTAGGAACAATACTACTTTTCGCCGGCAAAGTCACAGGAAAATTAAAATAGTTAAGTAAAGAAATCAAGCCACCAAAAAATCCGCAGAATGTCACCCGAAAAATAATAGCTGGAATGACCGAATATCGCATTTGCAGAATAACCGTCAACCATTCTCGCTTTTCCCTATAGCGACCATCTATCACGCTGTTTGTAAACATATTAATTTAGCAAAATTTAGACAGATCGAAATAATCTGTGCATTCATACACACCCAAATTAATCTTACTCTCCTTTTTCTATCAGATAAAGGAAGGCTTCAAAAATGATAACTCTTGGGTTATATTATGTCCAGTCAATTAGCCTTGAAGGAGTAGTCATATCATGTCCGTTTAATTAGTTATAATAAAGTTCTTAGGTCGTAGGTGTAAATTCAATAGGACTTACGCATTACAAGGTATTTTCGTCATTGCGACCGACAGGAAAGCAATCTCAAGCCCTAGTTTTTCGTACCTCATGCGTAAATCCTGTTCAAGTGAGAATACTGGAAAGGGAGCACAAATTTGGGATATTCCTTCAACATCGCTTCAATAGAACATTTTTATTATACTTAATTATCCGGACATGGTATCAGTAGGACTGAGAATGGGGTCGATGGGAATTTAAGCAATCGCATTAAACCTACAACTTTCTTCAATCTGTTTGTATGTCCAACCGTATATATGTTTTTTTTCATGTATAATTTTTAATATACAACCATATAATTACTGATAACTAAAATAGTGTTTGGTGTTTATAGTGTACTAGAGCCAAAATTTTACGCATATTTCATTATTGACTCTTTCCCAATTTTCTTCACCAGAGTTTTTTTTTTGACAATTGTTGATATTATAGAAGAACAAAAGTTAAGCTATATATCCTATTTATTTATTAGCTGTTAAGACTATTCGGTCTGAGTCACTTTTTTCTTTTCCAAGCTACTTTGAAATACTGCTGCTGGACAATTCTGAAGAAAATAAAAATTATGCTATATATCCCTGGCTATTCAAATTTACAAACCTTATACCGAGGCAACAACAGCATAATATATAGGGCATTACAGCAGTCCGATCGCACCCTAGTTCTCCTCAAAACACAAATTTCTGAATACCCAGCTCCAGAAGAAATTGCGCGCATCAGACATGAATACAACATCCTCAAAAACCTCAACTTTGAAGGAATTGTCAAATCTATAGACCTGACCCACCAGGAATATCGCCTCATCCTCATCCTCGAATACTTCAATTCCCTATCTCTCAAACAACATATAACAGACTCATTGATCGCAATTCCTCAATTTATCAACATAGCCATCCAACTTAGTGACACCCTAGATAAAATACACCAACAACAAATAATCCACAAAGATATTAAACCCCACAACATCCTGATCGATCCCACCACACAAAAAATAAAAATCATCGACTTCAGCATCGCCACCCGTCTAAAAACAGAAACTCAGGCCATCATCAACCCAAGTTATATAGAAGGCACTCTAGCCTATATATCTCCAGAACAAACTGGACGCATGAACCGCTGCATAGACTATCGCAGTGACTTCTACTCCTTAGGTGTCACCTTCTACCAAATGCTCACTAAACAGCTTCCCTTCTATAGCAATGATCCAATGGAAGTCATCCACTCACACATAGCTAAAACCCCTATCTCCCCACACCAAATTAACCCAGAAATTCCCATTGCTATATCCTTAATAGTGATCAAACTGCTATCAAAAAATGCTGAAGACCGCTATCAAAGTGCCCTCGGATTAAAAGCAGACCTTGAATATTGCTTGAGTAAACTACAAAGCATCAAAAGACTTCAAGCCTTTACTCCAGGGAAAAAGGATAAAAAAGGTCAATTTAGTATCCCCCAAAAGCTCTATGGTAGGAAAACAGAGGTCAGCCTCCTCTTGGAAGCTTTTGGTCGTGTAAGCAATACCGATGACGAGAGCATCAGTCAATGCAATAAAGAAATCATTCTAGTTACAGGTTACTCCGGGATCGGTAAAACCAAAGTAGTTAACGAAGTACATAAACCCATAGTTAAAGCCAGAGGCTATTTCATTGGTGGCAAATTCGATCAATTCAAACGGGACATTCCTTATGCTGCTATCAGCCAAGCTTTTCAACAGTTAATCAGTCAGTTACTTACAGAAACTACACTAAAAGTTGCCGAATGGAAGGAGAAACTATTAACCGCATTAGGAGAAAATAGTCAAATCATCATTGATGTCATCCCAGAATTAGAATTAATCATCGGTAAACAAGAAAAAGTAGGCCAGTTAGGGACAACTGAATCACAAAACAATTTCAATCAACTATTTGGAAAATTTGTCCGTGTCTTTGCTCAACCAGAACATCCATTAGTTTTATTTCTTGATGATTTACAGTGGGCAGATCTAGCATCATTAAACCTGATCGAACAATTAATGACGGACAGCGAAACCAAACACTTATTATTGATCGGAGCTTATCGAGATCACAAAGTTAACCCAGTACATCCGACCATCCAAACCATAGAAAAAATCCAAAAAACCAGCACAACAGTTAATAAAATTATATTAGAACCCCTAAAAATCAATTACATCAGACAATTAGTAGCAGAAACATTATCAGAAGAAGCTACTACAACTAATGAGCGACTCACTCAATTATCAGACTTACTATACAGTAAAACCCAAGGTAATCCGTTTTTCTTAACTCAACTACTCAAAACATTATATACAGACAAATTGTTAATATTTGATTTTACAGTTGGATATTGGATGTGGGATATTGAACAGATTCAAAGTGTGGGAATAGCAGATTTAGGAGTAGTAGAATTAGTTGCTAGGAATATTGAAAAACTATCAACAACTACCCAAAAAGTTTTAAAACTAGCAGCTTGTATTGGCAATAAATTTAGTTTAGATGTATTGGCAGTTGTTAACGAAAAATCTGTAACTCAGACAGTAAAAGATTTATGGAGTGCTTTACAAATAGGTTTAATATTACCACTCACTCAGGATTATAAAATTCCCTTATTATTTTCTGAAAATGACAATTCCCGAGAATTATTATTTGATGAATCTAGAGTAAGTTATCGTTTTTTGCATGACAGAGTTCAGCAAGCAGCATATTCACTTATTCCCGAAGAAAATAGAAAAAAAATCCATCTAAAAATTGGTAAGTTGTTGTGGAAAAGTCTGCCCTCTGAGCAAATAGAAGAGAACATATTTGATCTTGTAAATCAGTTGAATATAGGGCGAGATTTCATCACAGAAACAGAGTTACAAGAAGGGTTGCTAAAATTAAATTTATGGGCAGGGAAAAAAGCCAAAGGAGCTACAGCTTATGAGGCTGCGGGTAGATATTTGAATGTGGGGTTAGAGTTGTTACCCACAAATAGTTGGGAGAGTAATTATGAATTGACGCAGGATGTTTATTTTGAGATACTAGAAGTTGAATATTTGAATGTGAACTTTGAGTCGGCGCAACAATTGTCGGAACTACTTTTGTCTAAGATTCAAAGCAATCTGGATCGAGTGAAAGTTTATGAGTTACAAATTCCATATTATTATTCTCAGAATCAACCCCAGCCAGCTATAGATATTGCCTTGTTAGCGTTAAAGTATCTAGGAGTGAGCTTACCGGCAAAACCAAATAAACGCGATGTTTTAGTGGAATTAGCTAAAACTCAATTAGCTCTAAGTAGTATAGAAATCAAGGATTTAGCAAATACTGCTATCATGAATGATTCCGAACAGATAGCAACTATGCGACTGTTAATGGCAATGATTCCGGCTGCTTTTAATGCTAATCCAGCTTTGTTTCCTTTAGCTGTATTTAAAATGGTGAGAATCTCTTTGAAATATGGTAACTCTCATCTGTCTGCTTTTGGATATGTCAACTATGGCTTAATTTTGTGTAGTATTTTGGGAGACTTTAATTCAGGCTATGAATTTGGTCAACTAGCTCTAGATTTATTAGACCGACTTAATGCTAGAGAAATTAAAGCAAAAGTATATTTTACTTTTAATAATTTTATTCGACACTGGAAAGAACATCTTCAGGAAACGATCAACCCATTACTTGAGGGATTTCAAAGTGGTCTATCAGTGGGAGATTTAGAGTTTGCTTCTTATTGTCTTTGTTTTTATACGAATAATAAATTTTGGGTGGGTGAACATCTAGATACTGTCGCTCAAACCCAAAAACAATCTATTGATGTGATGTTGAAATATAAACAAAAACTTGTTGGCGATCATCTGACGACTTGGAGCCAACTTGTGTCAATGTTGAAAGCTGAAGTGCAGCCAACAGATGATTTATTGAAGCTAGGAGAAAAATTATCTGTTTTAAAACAGGCAAATGATAGTAGAGGGATAACTAATATTTACCTATCGCAACTAATTTACTTTTATTTGTGGAAAAATTATGTGGCAGCTCTAGAAAACGTAGGAGCAATGGCAGAATATCTAGAAGGAATGAATGGGTCAATTGAAATTGTGCAATACAACTTCTACTACTCTCTTTCCCTGCTAGCTAACTACCTCACTGTCTCTCCAAAAGAACAAAAACAATACCTAAAGCAAGTCAAATCCAACCAAAAACAAATGAAAGCTTGGGCAGAGCACGGCCCCATGAACTTCCAACACAAATACGACCTAGTGGAAGCAGAAATAGCCAGAGTTTTAGGTGAAAATGAAACAGCAGCAACCTACTACGAAAAAGCAATTTCTGGATCCTCAGAAAACGACTACATCCATGAAGAAGCGATCGCCAACGAACGAGCAGCAGAATTTTATCTGTCTCTTGGCAGAGAAAAAGTAGCCAAAACCTACATGACGGAAGCCTATTACTGCTATATTAGTTGGGGTGCTACTGCCAAAATCAAAGACTTAGAAGAACACCACTCCAACCTAATTATTCGTACCCAAACAGCAGAAATAACAAAACTTGACATCACAAAAACTATATCTTCAATCACCAGCAAAACTAGCAAAAACCTCGACTTTTATACTATTATTAAAGCTTCCCAAACTATCTCAGAGGAAATCGAACTAAATAGCTTGCTTGATAAAATGATGCACATCCTCATGGAAAACGCTGGAGCAAACAAAGGAACTTTAGTTTTGAACAGCTCTGGTACTTGGGAAATTCCTATTCAATCCCTGAGCGACGACTCTGACTCATCCATCACACATCTCGATCCAACTAAAAGTTTACCCCATACTGTTATCAACACCGTCAAACAGACTCAACAAACTGTACTCATCAATCAGCTTGAAACAGAAACTACCTTCGCTGGAGATCCATACCTGATCGAACACCAGCCAAAAAGCCTCTTGTGTACTCCGATCGTCAAGCAAGGAAAATTTATTGCTCTCCTTCTCCTAGAAAACAGCCTCGCGACAGGAGCATTTACTCCAGACCGCATAAAAGTCCTCCATCTACTTATGAACCAAGCGAGTTTGTTGCAATTTAAGCAGGGTTTGCTGTAAGTGCAACATTTAACCTACTCAAAGCTATACACTGCTATATTTACCCCATATAGTAGATCGACAACAAATGTTTATCCAAGGGTTGCTCCTTTAGGAAAACCAGTGGTGCCAGAAGTGTAAACAATAGCAGCAGGAGCTTTCGGTTCCATGGAAACTGCCTTGAAATTAGAACTCCCTTTTTCGAGCAGAGTAGACAAGCTGATATCTGTATCTGTTCCACCCTCAGCAATTAAAACATTTTTGAGAAAAGCTAAATCCCCATAGGGTATTTGCTCCCTCAAAGATTCTGTTGTCACAACTGCTACTGCTTCACTATCATTGAGGATGAAGCTAACTTCATCACTTTTCAGCATTGAATTGACAGAAACAACCACGGCACCACGTTTGAGAATTGCCAAATAAGTAATGACAAATTCAGGAATATTTGGTAAAAACAAAACTACGCGATCGCCACATTTTATTCCCAAATACCGCAAACTGATCCACAAACTAACTCTAGAATTGCTACCATAAACAGCAATTCGATATTTGAAAAGCTAAAGGCATCAATCAGTTTGTGATTGAGCAATCAGTAGAATTACTGAATATCATATCCAAATAAATTCGGGTCAACTTCTCCCAAATTCAAATCATTCAACCCATATTCAGACCAACGTCTATCAACCATTGCAGCAACATCGGCATCAGACTCCAAAGCTGCACCCCACTCATGGTCAGTTTCAGGAGGGATTTTTGTAGTTGCATCTATTCCCATACGACCACCCAAACCAATTTTTTCGCTAGCAAAATCTAAACTATCAAAAGGCGTATTCGGCAAAATAAACACATCCCTAGAAGGATCGACCTTAGAGCTAATTGCCCAGACTACTTGACGCGGATCTCGAATATTAATACTCTCATCTACCACAATGACAAACTTTGTATAAGTAAACTGTGGCAAAGCACTCCAAAAAGCTAATGCTGCTCTTCGTGCCTGACCTGGATATGCTTTCTTAATAGAAATTACGGCAGCTTTGTAACTCAGAGCTTCCATGGGGAGGAAAAAATCAACAATTTCTGAAACTTGCTGTCGGAGAATAGGGGTATATATCCGGTTAAGAGCGATCGCCATCATTGCTTCTTCTTTCGGCGGTCTCCCACTAAAAGTTGTTAAATAAATTGGGTTTTTGCGGTGAGTCATGCAGTGAAATCTAACAACCGGAGAATCTTCCAATCCACCATAATAACCCATGTGGTCGCCAAATGGTCCGTCAGGTAACATTTCCCCAGGAGTAATAGTACCTTCGAGGACAAATTCTGAATCTGCGGGTATTTCCAAATCTAAGGTTTTACACTTATTTAACTTTACCCCAGAACCACCGTAAAGTCCTGCGAATAGCCATTCTGACAAGTCTACTGGAATTGGAGTAGCAGCAGCCATAATAATTAATGGGTCTACTCCCAGAGCGATCGCTATCTCCAGTTTCTTACCATTTTCTGCTGCTTTTCGCAAATGTCGCGCTCCACCACGGACTGATAACCAATGCACGCTCATGGTATTACGAGACTGTAACTGCAACCGATAAACTCCCACATTAGGAGTACCTGTTTCACAATCTTTTGTAATTACCAAACCAAGAGTTATAATTTTACCTGCATCTCCGGGATAGGGGCGAATCATCGGAATTTTGTTTAAGTCGAGAGCGTCTCCCTCAACGACGACTTGTTGACAAGGAGGGAAAAAGTCGCGTCCTGGTTTTGCCTTAACCACATCAAATAGGACTTTACCAAATTCTACTGCTTGAGAAATCTTTTTTGGTGGTTTGGGTTGTTGCAGCATTCCGAGTTTTTTACCCAAGGTTTCTAACTCCTGGGGTTTTTCCATATTCATTGCCCAGCATACTCTTTCCTCCGTACCCAAGAGATTTATTGCTATGGGGTGGTCAGACCCTTTAACATTTTCAAATAGGAGAGCAGGGCCACCCTTCTGTAGCATTCGGTTACAAATTTCTGCTATTTCTAGGTCTGGGTCAACTAAAGCTTTGATTCGGTATAGTTGTCCTCGGTCTTCTAAAATTTTCAGGAATCCTCTTAAGTCGCGGGCCATAGTTTTATTAATTTTTGTTAAACAACGGTATGATATCACAGGAGTCATATAAGTTATCAGTTATCAGTAGGTAGAAAGGAATTTTTTTTTAATCTGAAGAGTATGTCAACCATCAACCAAATTTTACCTCTACCCGCTCTACAAAAGCTTTGTTATTTAATCATTGGCGATTTTATAGCGCTGCGCGCAGGCAACAGCTCCGGAAGGCAACAGCGGTGCGACCCCGCGACTATGCCAGCTCGCTTGCGGAATGCGCACTCCTGTGAGGCAATAGGGGGAATAAAAATCTGTTTGCGCAGCATCTCCGTTGGAATAATATAAGACTTTTCGCTATTAGACATCTCCGAAAATTAAAAATCAAATCAATTATCATCCAGAAATCATCTATTCTTTCTTCCTGTTCCCTGTTCCGGTGTTCCCTGTTCCCTCTTTTCTGGAGATGTCTATTGGACAATTCCTACAATTTGTAAATATGCCAGCGCACATTGCTATATATCATGTGCTCCCTCCGGGGGAGCTACGCTAACGGGTGATTAGTTATAAAAAAAACATACCTCTAGCTTCAAAGGCAAATCTGTCGATTTTTTCTACTCCTGTACGGGCGTTTCATGTCGCGGAGCGTTAACGGCCAACCGAAGACGATCTTACTGCATACCTATGGCAGTTTCAAAAATATGAAAACTAATAGGACTTACACAGCAATTAAACTTTACCCTACAGGATACTCTACCGCAGTTAGGGAATAACACTTAAATTGTGAGTAAGTTCTGAGTAGTATAAATGACAAGTTCTAATTTGGAAAAAATTTTTATGTCCAAAACTATAGCGATTTCACGAATAGAAGCAGAAACTCAAGAAATAGACCCTTTAACATTACTTTATATTAGAGAAGGATTAACCAGAGATTCCTTAGCTTTAATGTTAGGAGTGGCTAGAGATACAGTAGACAAATGGGCAGCACAAAGAAGGCAACCATCTCGGCCTATTCGTCGTCTTGC
>NZ_JAAHGK010000850.1:0-3438 GCF_010672505.1 Okeania sp. SIO2B9
TTCAAACACGGGGCCTTCAACGTGGCTTTTCGGTCAAATAAAATACATCGGATTAAAATCCGACTCCTCGCCTTTCATCCATCGCTTAAAAGACGATGGCTTTCATGCTCCCGTGTTATTTAGGTAAGATAATGAGGTTAAAATAGCACGAAAACTTTTCCCTATTCCTTAACCTCAACATTTAGAATTTTTCAGTAGGCTTAAAATCTAAAATATAATTTTTTTCAGAGCAAATTAATATTAAAATTGTTAAAGAAATATTTTATATAGAAAATCTAATCTATAAATATGGCAGCTAACATAGAAATTTACACTTGGTCAACTTGTCCATTTTGCATCCGCGCTAAAGCTCTGTTAGATAAAAAGCAAGCAGAATATCAAGAATATACTATAGATGGTGATGATGTAGAACGAGAAAAAATGGCTAAAAGAGCTAATGGCCGTCGCTCTTTGCCTCAAATCTTTATCAAAGACCAACATATCGGTGGTTGTGACGATCTATATGAACTAGAGGACCAAGGTAAACTAGACCAATTACTAGAAGTTTAGTATAGTTTTCTATTTCTGTAGTTATTGATTATTTTGTGGCTGGTTCATCTAATTGGTTAAGACTTATTAATTTAACCAGGACTTACCCACGGAAACTAAATGTAGTGAGGGCGAATGGCATTCGCCCCTACTATTGCAACATTTTAGCTGTGTCAAAGCACTACTATTAAAAATATTTTGAAATAATAAACCAAATAAAGATGAAATTTGCATTCATCATAGACCCTATAGAACGACTCAACCAAGTTCACGATAGTACCGTTGCACTGATGGAAGCTGCTCAAGAACTTGGTCACGAAGTTTGGATAACGGAAATTAACCAATTAAGTACTATTGAAAGTAAAGCTTGGGCAACCCTCAAGCGGGCACATTTAATGCCAGTTGAAAGGGTAGAAAATCATTGGGTTGCTAGTAACCCTTGGTATGATTTGGGAAAAGCGATGCTACAACCATTGGAGTCAATGGATGCTGTATTTATGCGCAAAGACCCACCTGTAACAATTCCTTATCTCTATGCTACTTATATTTTAGACTATATTAATCCAGAAAAAACTTTAGTCATAAATTCTCCTCAAGGGTTACGCGCTGCTAATGAAAAAATGTATGCTTTGCAATTTAAAAAGGTAATTCCAGAGACAATTGTTAGTCAAGAAAAAGAGGTAATTAGAGAATTTTTAGAGTCACAAGGAGCAGCAGTTTTGAAACCTTTGGGAGGAAAAGCTGGGGAAGGAATTTTATTTTTAGAACCCACAGATAAAAATTTTAATTCCCTAATAGAAATTAGTACAAAACAAGGTAGAGAACCTGTGATGATTCAGAGTTATTTACCAGCAGCAAAAGAAGGAGATAAGCGAATTATTATGCTTAATGGTAAGTCTATTGGAGCAGTAAATCGGATTCCTACTGGTAAAGAATTTAGAGGAAATATGGCAGTAGGTGGGCGAGTTGCTCAGACAGAAATTACGGAACGAGAATCTGAAATTTGTGAGTATTTAGCACCTAAATTAATAGCAGATGGTTTATATTTTGTTGGTATAGATGTAATTGGTGGTTATCTGACAGAGGTTAATGTTACAAGTCCAACAGGAATTAGAGAAATTGATTTATTTGATAATGTTAATCTGGGGAAACAAGTAATAGAATGGGTAATTGATCGAGTTAAAAGTCAAAAGTCAAAAGCGAGTGTGTAATTCTGAGGGTACCTCAGAATTACACACTCAAGACAGTCAAAAGTAATAATTTGTAATTCCTGTATTTGAATTTATCTGGATTTGTATTTTGCCAGAGCTATTAATTAATATCCTAGAGTCTAAATATAATAGTTAAGAAGTAATATCACAATTAAGTAATTATTTCTTATTAAATTTAGTAGGGTTTTGGTCTCCAAACCTTGAAAATAAAGTACAATTTTGAGAAAGTAAACAGCTCATCTGGCAATATTCAACAGTGGGTTGGCAGGATGTTTAATTAATTTTGCTTAGATACTTAAATATAATTTCAGATTAGTTATAGTTATAAAAAATTAAGGTATCACTATCCTAAATGATTTTTATAAATTCCAAACTTGATAAAAATTATCAAATATTCCTCTGTTAGCTCTTGCCTAAAAAAAACAAATATTTTTTTACAGGAGTTAATAAAATAGAACTGCTATAAGTATTCTTTCCTAACTTATATTGTGTTTCCTTGAATGCTTATAATAAACAATTGATGATTTTTATAACTTTGTAGATTGGGTTGACGCAGGAAACCCAACAATAATAGATACCTGTTGGGTTTGGTCTCACTTGCAAACCTACGGTATTATAACTTAGCTAAGTAGGTAGGTAAAATTAAATAGAAAATGATTGTTGAGACGGAAAACCGGAAAATAAGAACTGTGGATAGTGATTAAACAATTTCTCTCAGCTCACGTGGCATTTGCCTATTGATTTTATTTTTTTTTACCTAATAATTAATAATTACAATTAATAATTAAATAATTCAGGTTAAAAGCTTCCCCTTAAAAGGGGAAAAAAATAAATTTTTTCCTTCTTGGTCAATCCTCTCCCTAAAAGGGAGAGGTAATTATCCATTATCCATTATCCATTAATGAAACCTACCTACTTACTAAAAATTTACCTTCTTCCTTCTTACTTCTTCCTTCTTACTTCTTATAAACAATGAACAATCAAACTATTGGCGTAGCAGTTATCGGTACAGGATTTGGTCAAAAAGTACATATACCAGGTTTACAAGCACATCACAAAACTCAAGTATTAGCTGTCTATAACCCTGATTTAGAAAAAGCTAAATCAATTGCATTAAGCCATAATATACCTCATGGTTGTAATACTATAGAGGAAATTATTTCTATACCTGAAGTTGCAGCAGTAACAATTTCTACTCCACCATTTTTACACTATGAAATGGCAAAAAAAGTCTTATCCGCAGGCAAACATTTATTGTTAGAAAAACCCACAACTTTAAAAGTAGAAGAAGCCCAAGAATTATATCAAATTGCTGCTACTAATAGATGTGTAGCAACTATGGATTTTGAATTTCGTTATGTTCCTGCTTGGCAACTATTTGCAGAAATTTTAGCCGATGGATATGTAGGAGATAAACGCCTAATAAAAATTGATTGGTTAGCATCAAGTCGCGCTAACCCAAGTCGTCCTTGGAATTGGTATTCTCAAAAGGATAAAGGAGGTGGTGCATTAGGAGCGATCGCTTCTCATTCTTTTGATTATATTAACTGGTTATTTGGACCTACGAAAAAACTTTGGGGACAACTGAATACTTCAATTAAAACTCGTCCTGACCCCACAGAGGATAACAAGTTAAAACCAGTAGATGCAGATGATACTTGTAATATTATGCTAGATTTGGCGGACGGTACTCCCTGTA
>NZ_JAAHGK010000851.1:0-3435 GCF_010672505.1 Okeania sp. SIO2B9
TCGATAATTGATTTGATTTTTTATTATTGGAGATGTCTATCTAAATCTCCCCTACTCCCTTCCTGGGAGGGGGAGGGGCGAGGGGTGGGTCCCCTACTCTCAACTATGTGGTAAGTATTCAACCGGATTTGATATAACTTGGTATCTGGCCATGAAAAAATTGAGTAAGGACTTGACACTATCTAAATGCTCTGCTAGAATGTTAATTTAACAGGTTAAACATAGAAATATGTCAGTCTCACGTCCAGAGTCCGACTGTTAATATATTCAAAACAAACAAAAAAACTAATGTTTCTCATCAATTCCTACTTTTATTTTTGGCACAGAGAGGTTCACTTGGAGTGAATTTAGCTTTTGCTATGAACCTCTAAGTGAACCGCAGAATAATAACTGCGGTTTTTTTATTTGTAAATTTCACTATCTCAAAAAAAGATGAAAACAGCTATGACTCAAGTTAATACCTGGTATTACGGTTTTTATTTTTGGCCTCGATATAATTCCGGGTAACTTGTCATGCTGACCTTCAACTTTTACCCGGAACTAACAACAGTTTCGGGTTTTTTGTTTTTTACCCCACTTAATCTACATAAGGAGAATATTTCGTGTCTGACGCTAAACTTGCATCCAAATCTCATCCCGAACATCAAACAGTTATTAATATTTCTGAAAGGACAACAGTGGGAGGTAAAGATTTTTTGATTATTGGCGGTCCTTGTACCGTTGAAAGTATGGAACAAATGGAATTAGTAGCAAGCAAGTTAATAACTGCACCCGTACAAATGTTGCGGGGTGGTGTCTATAAACCGCGCACTTCTCCATACTCATTCCAAGGGTTGGGAATAGAAGGATTGAAAATTTTGGCAAAAGTTAGCCAATCTTACCATCTCCCAATCGTAACAGAAGTAATGTCTATTCCGCAAATAGAGTCGGTAGTTGCTGATGCGGATGTGCTGCAAATAGGTAGTCGCAATATGCAGAACTTTGAGTTACTAAAGGCAGTGGGCAAAGTTGGCAAACCTGTAATTTTAAAACGAGGGTTATCTGCGACTATTCAAGAATTTTTGATGGCTGCTGAATATATTCTCAGTTATGGCAACCCGGATGTAGTTTTGTGCGAACGTGGTATTCGTAGTTTCGATAATTATACTCGTAATGTTTTAGATTTAGGTACGGTAGCTGCGCTAAAACAGTTAACTCACTTGCCAGTTATTGTCGATCCTTCTCATGCGGCGGGGAAACGGGAATTAGTCGCACCGTTGGCCAAAGCTGCTATTGCTGGTGGAGCAGATGGTTTGATGATTGAATGTCATCCTGTACCGGAAGAGTCTGTTTCCGATGCACGACAAGCATTGTCATTAGAAGATATGGTGGAGTTGGTTGAAAGTTTACGCCCCATTGCTACAGCAGTGGGGCGACATATTTGTCAGGTAGAGGAGTTTTCTGTGGTTTAGTTTTTTAGCGATCGCTTTGATCGCGTCAATTTCACTTAGTCAGGACTATTGTCATCAACGTCAAGATACCACTCAATAGCAGCTATGCTGGAGGCAGAAATCAACATCCTACTTTGTCTAGTTTTGAGACTTTTAATTTGTCTCTAACAACTATGGCAACTGCTGTAAGTGAACATTAAGAGGTAAAAAATAATCAAATATCATGGCAAAACTGCAATTAAAAAATCTCAGAAAACAATTTACTAAAAATGTCATTCCCGTTAAAGACATGAATATTGAAGTTGAAGATGGGGAATTTTTAACCTTACTGGGGCCTTCTGGTTGTGGAAAATCAACCCTACTAAGACTTATTGCTGGGTTAGAAACACCCACTCAGGGTAAAGTTGTTATTGGCGATCGCGATGTAACAAATGTACCACCGGGTGGTCGTAATATTGCAATGGTGTTTCAAAGTTACGCCCTCTATCCGCACATGACGGTCTTTGAAAATATTGCTGCTTCTTTGAAACTCCGTAAAATACCTCAAGATGAAATTCAGCAACGAGTTAATAATGTTGCCCAGAAACTCGAATTAGGACAATTAATAGACCGCAAACCCCGGGAGATGTCTGGTGGACAAAGACAAAGGGTAGCATTAGCTCGATCGCTGGTACGCAACCCAGAAGTATTTTTGTTAGATGAACCTCTCAGTAATTTAGATGCACTATTACGCGAACAAGTACGAGCAGAGTTGAAACAGTTATTTAACTCTCAACAAAAACCTGTAGTTTATGTTACTCACGACCAAACGGAAGCAATGACTTTATCGAGTAAAGTAGCAATTTTATATGATGGTTACTTACAACAACTTGATGCACCTCATAAAATTTATAGTCGTCCTGCTAATAAATTTGTAGCTGGTTTTGTCGGTAGTCCGCAAATGAATTTACTGACTCTTAAATGTGAAGAAAATTATGCTATTTTAGGTGATTTTAAAATTCCTCTGCCTGATTTTCCAACAATTCCAAAACAAATTGTTATGGGTATTCGTCCGGAAGATGTACGTTTTGTTTTGACTGAAACTTCTGAGGTTGCTATTAAAGGTAAGGTGTTTTTGGTAGAAAATTTAGGTAAGGAAAAACTGTTAATTGCTCGGGTGGAAAATTCCGAACAAAATATCCGTGCTTTAGTTCCTTATGACCAAACTTGGGGTGAATTAGTAACTTTAGAATTACCTGCTAAACAGATTCATTGGTTTGATCTGGAGTCTGGCGATCGCTTACTCCAATATTAAATAGGGTTTACTGAAAAAGTGGTGTTGCACAATAGAGAATGATATTCTAGAATTTGATTGAGAGATGGATTGTCCTGATTGTCAAAGCCATAAACTATTGAAAAATGGTCATCTAATTGGGCTTTGGTGGGTGGAGAATGCTGTAAAATCTAAAGTGTCACAAGGAAAGCTCAAAACAATCCACTGTCCCAAATGTCTATCATCTCGATTGAAAAAAAAAGGTTTTCGTCGGGGGAAACAATGCCATCAATGTCAAAATTGTGGCCAACAAGATTGTTGAATCTCCAAGTAATAACGCTGATCATCCAGAAGTCAAAAAACTCTGTCTCAAAATGTATCTCAACGGCATGGGATTTCCAGCCATCGCATCTAGTTACAGAAATTGACCATACTACCATGATCAATTGGGTAAAAGAATCGGCACAACAGTTATCCGATGAACCACAGGATGATGAAATTCCTGAAATCACTGAGATTGATGAAATACAGCGGTTTGTGGGAAATAAAAAACAGATTGTTTGGAATAGCTTGTGTGGTTAATCATTGGAAACCGGGAATTATCCTTTGGGAAAT
Organism: Okeania sp. SIO2B9; assembly: GCF_010672505.1. Taxonomy (NCBI): domain Bacteria; kingdom Bacillati; phylum Cyanobacteriota; class Cyanophyceae; order Oscillatoriales; family Microcoleaceae; genus Okeania; species Okeania sp. SIO2B9. Next base: position 3,298 of record NZ_JAAHGK010000851.1, read on the forward strand.
TGGCGTTCGCGATAGCGATGCGGAGCATGATCGCTCCAGGGCAAACTTTTGAGAAGTTATGGCAAGTTATCCAGTTTTGGCATAGCTTTTGGTATGTCACTGACGGTGATCGAGTTTACCCAAAATATAGCAATGAGC
>NZ_JAAHGK010000852.1:0-3434 GCF_010672505.1 Okeania sp. SIO2B9
TAACCCAGAAACGCGGATCGATGAGACAGGGCAACCAATAAAAAGTCGATTTTCTTGCCAGTCTACCACTACCCAAGAATTTTTATCCTGCATATCAGCATAGATAGATTCATCAGTTTGACAAGTCGTTAATGGCGTTCCCGGTAAAATCAAAAAAGTGCGTAGCAGATAAACAACTTTCTTACAAAATCCACAGTCTTTATCATAATAAATCTTTAATCCTTGCCGTTCATTTGTCTTAATTTTTTCCTGCCAATTATCCCATACTGGTGTAGGAATCAAAGCCAACCAACTAACAATACTTAAAAAAGGAAATATTCCTATAGTAAAACACAAACCAAAAGTAATATGTAAAAGAATAAATGAAACAACAGCAAAGGAACGGAAAAACGTAATTCCAAAAGGAATAAAAATCATCCAAGGTCCTAACCATTCAAACCAAAGAGCTGCCCAGGTTAGTAACTTTAATATAGGCTGAGGAAAACTTAGTAAAAATTGCCCGAATGTTGTAGCATACCCATCAAAACTCAAAGAATAATAGACAGCATCTCCATCAGGCCACCATAATTCACTTTTTGTTTTATATGCTGCTGAACCTGCGTAAATAAGCACCATTTGTGCCATTAATGCAAAAGTAGCAGCAGAACAAATACGTTTCGGTAATTTTTCTGTTGATGAATTCAATGCACTATCAATTGAATAGTTTGCTCCCAATGGTAAGAACATTGACCAAAAAAGTAGCACCCTTAATACATCATCTCCAGCAAAAATCAGGGTAGGATTTCTATTATGAATAGAAATAATAAACGCCCACATAGCAATAGTTGCTAATCTAGTTCGATATCCTACTAACAAAGCTATAGCTATTAATCCTGCAAATAAGAAAATTAACCCCTGTACAAAAGCTGCACCACTAATTGAATTTATTGACCAATACAAAGGACTTGAAATTTCCTTGAGTAATGTTCGAGGCAATACTCCAGCATCACTATAATGAGCTGTTAAATCTCCAGCACGGATAATTAAATCTGTGATAATTATTAACGCTAACCCTATTCTAAATAGGGCAAGCGATCGCAAATCTAAACCAAACAATTTTTCCAGTGTGGCACCTAAATTATTTTTTTCCTTTTCCATACTTACTGTCATTTTAATTATTTATAGTAATTTCATTTGAGTTGCGTAAAAAACATGGTTGCTTTTAGGCAACAGGCAACAGGCAACAGGCAACAGGTAAGAAGGTTTGCCGAACTTTTTACTGTTAGCAAATAACTAATTCTTGTTTGACATATCATTTGAAAATGCTATAGTTATTGACTGTATTAAAATTATAAATTATCTATTTATCTCAATTTTTTGTGACTAGCTGATTTGCCAAATAAATGTTGCCACCAAACTTGTAATCTATGGCGAATAACTTTAAATTTGTGAGATAAAGTAGGTAATCTTTGAATATAAACTCCTAACCTAACCAAAGCAGCAAAAGAGCCAGATAAACTAATACCAAAACTAGAAATAGCTGCCGTATTCATCCCCAAAGTAATCATCTCTCCCAAATGTAAATAATGAAACGGTCTTGGGCGTTTATTATTTAAAGTTTTCCACAGATTTTTTGCTGCTTGACTTGCTTGTTGATAAGCAACTTGAGCTGTTGCTGGAAGTTGTTGATTATTGGGATATGAAATCTCCGCAACATCTCCTAATGCAAATACTTCTGGATAGTCCACTAACTGTAAAGTTGGCTCACAAATAAGTTGACCTCTAGAATTATGAGAACAATCCAAATTTTTCACCAACTCTCTCATTTGAGTTCCCGCAGTCCATAATATTAAATCGGTGGGGATAACAGCAGTTTCTCCAGCTTGCAAAATAGTGATTTTGTCAGTTTCAATAGCATTCACACCTGTCTGTAAACTGATTAAAACATTTCTTTTATCTAAAGCTCGTTGAGCATTTTTCCGAGTAGCAGGAGTAAAACTTTTCAGAATTTCCTTTCCTCTTTCTATCAGACGTATTTCTCCCCTTTTCCCTAATCTATCTGCTATTTTTCCTGCTAACTCTACCCCACTCGGACCCCCACCTACAATACTTACCAGAATTTTTTCTTGGCTAGAATTTTCCAAACTTTGTAACTTTTGTTCGAGGCGTTGAGTATCAGCTAAAGTTCTGAATGTCAAAACATTTTCTGCACCATTTGGTATTTTTCCATTAGTGACACCCACAGCAATAACTAAATAATCATAAGGCAAATTTCCTCCCTCTAAAAGTTTAACTTGACTAGTTTTTAAATCAATATCTTCAACCGTGTCTTGGCAAAACTGAATGTCTTTATTTTTGAGTAATTTATCAAAAGATGGAGCTATTTCCCAAGTTTTAAGTTCATCTGTAATCACCTCATAAAGTAAGGGAGTAAACACAATATGATCCTGTGAATCTATTAAAATTATTTGACAGTTTTTATGTTTAAATCCCCGAAAGCTTTGTAAATACAATGCTGTATAAAGACCGCCGAAGCCACCGCCTAAAATACAAATTTTTGTAGCTACATTACTTCCTTCGACTGTTTCAGATATTTTTCCAGTTTCCACAGCTTTTAATATTGATAATTATTGATTTTTGGCGTTGGTGAAAAGAGGTATGATATCTTGTCCGGATAAGAGCGCGAACAAAAAACTTTCCCCTTCTATTCCTTATTTCTTTTTCTTTATTCCCTCCTGACTCCTGACTCCTGACTCCTGACTCCTAAATAATTAAGATTAATATCATACCCTAATTTACCAGCGCCGATTTTTTACCTATTCTATAAAAATTACTCCTGACAAATCCCGATATGAAAATTTTCAGGAAGCAGCCTTCAACAATTAATTATTAATAATTAATTATTAATTATTAATTATTAATTATTAACTCTCCTTGAAAAAAAGAGAATTAACTCAAAATAATTTTTTTTCTTTTTTCTCCTTTAAAGGAGAGGCTTTAAATCTTAATTATTCGGTAATTTTTTTTAAATTAACTTCAAAATTTTTACAGGTATAGCAATTTACTCTGGCATATTTACGCATTATTTTTTGTACATCTTTTCTAGATTGCACTTAATAACTCTAAGTTGTAAGTACCTGAAAGCGCATTGCTATAATTATATTTTTGAATCAAGTCATATAAAACTTTTTGTCAGAGCAAAATGTATTAGTACCTAACCAATTTTACTATTCAGAATTCTCCTTGCCACTATTGTTTTCATACCCTAACACCTAACCCAAAGTTTTAATATGATAGTAGAGCTTGTTTTAACCTCCATCGACCGCATGTTTGGTTTTACTGAAATATTTCTTCAACCGATATACATCAACACTCCAAATTAAAATCAATATGATCGCATTTAATCTGTTAACCATTGTATTTCACGCCCCAAAAATTTTTGTAAATCCAAAATA
>NZ_JAAHGK010000853.1:0-3432 GCF_010672505.1 Okeania sp. SIO2B9
ATATTTGCTGATTTACAAAAGCAGCAAGCGGAAAGTACCAGGGAAGTTGTGAATTTATCTCGAAAACCAGATATAACAAAACGTTGGAGGAGAAAAAAATTTATGATTTCTCAACCCCAAGATTATCCAAAAATGACCCCTGAAGAATATCTAGAATGGGAAGCTAAACAGGAATTTCGCCATGAATATGTAGACGGTGAAGTTTTAGCTATGACTGGAGGAAGTCTTCCTCATAATGATATTGCTCTTAATTTCTACCGTTCTCTATATCCCCATCTCCGTCAAAGAGGTTGTCGAGTTAATGTGTCTGATGCTAAAGTTAAAGATGCTAAAAATAATCGTTATTTCTATCCAGATTTAGTTATTAGTTGTAATGCTGAGGATTTAAAATCTCGTGACTTTATTAAACATCCTAAAGTCATTGTTGAGGTGCTTTCCCCTAGTACAGGAAAATACGATCGCGGTGATAAGTTGAAATATTATCGTCAATTTCCTAGTTTGCAAGAATATGTTTTGGTAGATTCAGAATCAATATTTGTAGAAATTTATCAACGTGGGGAGGGGAAAATGTGGAATTATTGTGGGTATACAGAAGGTGAGTCTATTACATTAGAGAGTATTGAATTTAGTTCTGCTATTGAAGTTTTGTACGAAGGAGTTAATTTTGAAGTTCCAGAAAAAACAGAGCAAGCGTAGGTTGGGTTGAGGAACGAAACCCAACTTTACCAAAATAAAGCGCGTGTTGGGTTTATCCTAACGGATAAGCTCCGCTAACATTGAGGTAGTCGATGGGATTGAATTTTTAGATATAGAATAATTTAACCCTCGTACTCTACAAGTAAAGCAATACCAGCTGATATTTTATCCATAACTTCACTAGAACAAACACCTATTTTCTTAACTAACCTTTGCAAATCCATTCCTCTTATTTGCAATAAATCAACAGTAGAAACTTTGCTTAAATTATTTTCTAAATCCGGTTCAATTTTAATGTGTCAACTATCATTATTAAAATAATTTTTCCAATCAGTAATAGGTGCAATTAACTTAATTGGTAATCTACCAATACCATCGGAACTAATGATAATCGCCGGACGAATATTTCTAATTTATGCTCCGATAGTTGGGTCAAAATTTGTTAGCCAAATATCTCCCCGTTTGGGTAAATTATCATTCTTCATATAATTCATCCCAAGTTTGCAAATCTTCCCATTCTCTATCTTGCTGATAATATTCGCACATTTTTTCGGCTTGCTTTGCCAAAATTTTTCGTCTTTCTTCTAATGGTAATTTAATTAAATAACGGGTATCTTTTTCATCTATTTCTTGGAGGTAAGTATTGAACAATTTTTCTTTTAACTCCTGACTCTCTTTTAGAAAAATTCCTAACTCCTGAGCAATAGACAAACCTTGCTTATAAAAATCATGTGCCAACTTATCATCATGTAACTTATGATAAAGTTCGGCTAAATTATAAAGAGTTATAACTTCTTTCGGACGACTGCCAATTTGGCGATAAATATCTAATGCTTGTTGTAAAAGTTCCAGTGCTTCTATATTTTGCTGAAGTTCTATCAAAGTAGCACCTAAATTACATAAAGCAGTTGCTTTCATCCCAAGAGCATCAATTTTTTTCAGCAATTTGCAACTGTTGACGATGGTAATCTAATGCTTTGTGATAATCTTTGAGAGCAAAGTAAACATTTCCTAAATTTCCCATTGCTGCACCTTGACTTTTAGGACTTCTAATTTGTTTTGCAATACTCAAATTTTGTTGGTGGTACTCCAGAGCTAAATTGTATTTACCCAAGCGATGAAAAACATTACCTAAACTTCCAGACGCAGCTCCTATATTTGACAAATCACCTGTTTGTTTAGCAATATCTAAAGCTTTCTGATGACAACTAATTGCTCGAGCATAATTTTTTTGAGAAGAATAAATAGTTCCTAAATTATTCAATATCATTCCTTCATTATCTAGGTCCTTAATTTCCTGTGCAATTTTCAAACCTTGGTGATAATAATCGAGTGCCTGATGATATTTTCCTAGAGCATTATAAGCATTAGCTAAATTTCCCAAACTATGACCTTCTTCAGCTAGATTACCAACAGAACGTGCAACATCTAAACTGAGGTTATAATAGTTAATTGCTTGCTCATAATCTCCCATTGAATAATAAGCATTACCTAAATGTCTCAATGGTAAACCTTCCCTACTCCGCTGTTTCATTTCCTTAACAATATCTAGGTGTTGTTTGTGATAATCAATCGCTTTTTTATATTTACCTGATAAGGCATAAACAATTCCTAAACCTCCTAGCGCCATCCCTTCATTACCACTATCTTCTATCTTTCTGGCAATTACTAACTGTTGTTGATGATATTTAATAGCTTTCTGATATTCTCCTAAAGATTTGTAAGCTGTAGCTAAACCCCCTAACGTTCTTCCCACTCCCAGAGGGTCTTCATTTTCTTTTATAATAGTTAAATGTTGCTGATAAGAATCAATAGCTTTTTGATATTTTCCCATAGAAATATAAACACTACCTAAATTAGAAAAAGCTCTTCCTTGACCTAAGCGATCGCTTCTTTCTTGAGCAATTACTAAATGTTTTTGGTGATATTCAATAGCTTTTTGATATTCTCCTAAAGAATAGTGAACGTTACCTAAACTTCCTGATGCTGCTCCCTCTTGAAAGCGATCGCCCTTTCTGCTTCTATTGCTGCGGGAGAATTTCCAGCACCAGTCTCCACAATACCTACTTCCCACTGTTGACCATCAATAGAAAATTTACCCCTTTCATAAATTGTCCCATTAGGGTGAATATCCTCCCCCAAGTCACTCAGATAAGCGCGTACTGCCATATATTCGATACGAATTGCTGTTAAAATAACCGCACAAGCCATACCTTTACCTATTAATTGAGCTGCTTTGTATTATGGCTAATTTATTTTTAAATGTGTAAAAATCAAACTGCTTTTCAATAAATTTAAACTCCTTTCTAATACTATTCAATTACTTCTATTACCAACTTATTACAGAAAAAAATTTCTATGAACGACCAAAAACCCATACTTCAAATTTTTCTACTCGAATACCAAAAATTGAAAGAAGAACAACTCAAACGTATTGCCTTCCGAGACCAAATCATTTATCTAACACTAGGAATATTTGGCGGAATACTCTCTTTTGCTCTATCAAATAAAACTAATTTTTATGCCCTCTTAGTTATTCCTTGGGTTTGCCTAATGGGACTTACATAAAATAAAGGCAGAAAATAGGGTCAGATATAGATGGGTAGAGGTTTTCACGTCGAAAAGGCATAAATCCTGAGTTACTAAGGGTTCTAGCCATTTTTAAGGCTTTGACGTAATTCCCTTGTCTAGACTGACTTTGACGCATTTTTCCTACCAAAAAATGTCTAAGTACCA
>NZ_JAAHGK010000854.1:0-3423 GCF_010672505.1 Okeania sp. SIO2B9
TTTTCTCGGTCGCGATTGTTGCAACACGATCAACACCTTGGAAGAAGCTCTTTGGATCAACTTTCAAGAGCTTGTCGTTCCCGGTTGGGATCACGCGGCTGTAATCGGGGAAGGTCCCGTCGATCAGCTTGCTGGTCAGCACAACGCCGCCCTCGCCGCTCAGGGTGAAACGGATTTTACGATAAGGCTTGATGCTTGGAAAAACTTCACCAGTGCTTAGTGTTGCTAGTGTCTTAACGCCTAAATCTACACCTACAACTTCAGTATTTTTCGGTGTTACTGTTGGAGCAAATTCAAAAGCTAAACTAAGAAACCAATCACCAGCTTGTTTGCTAATGGTGATTTTTTGAGTTGTTGCTTCAATGGGTTCATAAGTTTTTACCCAACCAATAAAAGGTAATTTATGAGACCAACCATTAAGTTTTATTGGTTTTCCACAATTATCAATTGTGAAAGAATCAGACCTACCTTTCTTCTTAAACTTTGGATGTTTACCTAAACCTTGAAAAAACCTCTTAAATGCTTCACCTAAGTTGATGAAAGCATATTGGTACACCTTAGAAGATAAGCGTTTCATCCAAGGATAAAGTGGTTTAGTATGGTTAGTAAACACTTCTCTGAGTTTACGAGCATTAGGCTTGTAACCGTCCTGATAAGCAGCATTCCACAGACTCAAACCCCAATTGTAGCACCACCGTGAATAGCCAGCGTGTTGAGCCAAGAGCGTTTTCTGTCGATTATTTAATTTGAGTTTTGTTCTGATGGATTTCATTTATGGGTGAGTGCCACCTGCCTAAAAGTATGCTTAAATGCCGATTATATCGTTATTCTCGGATTAAGTCAATGCTCCCCATCCCCCCATCCCCCTATCACCCCATCTCCCCACCTTCTTCAAACGAATACTTCAAACTACATTTGAGATTCTTGTTCTGAAGATATCTCAGAGGGTTGATACCGAGCCAAGTTATTATTGTAAGTTCCTATAAGTTTAGGCATGAGCCGCTCAACTTCTGTAGGTGTTTCTCCAAATGAAGGCCAAACCATATATAACTTTCTAAAAGCTTCTTCAATTCTCCCTTGTTCAATGTCCTCCAGAGCATCTTTTTCTCGAATCAATTCTATCGCTACACGGTCTTGATAAGTAGGGCCAAAGTTCTTAGCACCTACCATAGGAGCATAGAGGTCCCAAGATGTACTCAGAAACTGATATCTACCTGCTGCATCAGAACAAAGTTTTTCGTTATTCCTATCAATGCCACATTTCATCTCTCTAGGGTGGTCTTCAAAGCCAGAGAAATGGTCGTTTGTGTATTGACGATAATAACCTTGAGGACCTGTGGTGCCTTCTGTTACAGCGATTGTATCGAGAAAAGCTCGTATTCTGGGTACATTTATTGGATAGGCCCAATTCTCAGTTGGCTCAATCTCAGGCATAATAGCTACTGTTTCTGGCCAATTTTCATCGCCAGCATTTGCGCCCCCACCCACTTCTTGAAATAGTTTTAAGATTGCCATAAGTAACACGAAAATAATTAATAAGGTAGAAGCTAGCTGGATGTTCAACAGTTTAAACCAATTTAAGGGCTGTTTCTGTATTTTCCGAGTAGTAGAATTATTTTCTGTTTTGTTTTTAGAGGGGGCTGATTTGTTGAAGTTTTTAATAGTAGGAGACAAGATCTTTTTTTGAGTATTAGGGAGTATACCGGTTTGCTGACCAAATTTTAGCAAAGAATTAATAGTTTCTAATCGTTTATTTCGATCTAATTCTCGATTATTAGAGCGAATACCCTGAATATTTGCAAAGGCTATAACATCTACTTGAGTTACTTTTTTTAGTGGCTTTTTGACAAATTTCAGGAACATTTGAGCTATATATAAATGAAATGATTTATTTATAGGAGGAATTTGTTGTAACCAGATATTGATTAATTCAATGTCTGAAATTGTTTGAGGTTTACTTCTTTTTTGTACTTGTTGTTTGTACATGGCACACCATCTGAATACTATAGAATTAAAGCTTAAAACTAATTATGCTAAGTCAGGAATATAGGGTTTCTCTAGAAGCATAAATTAAAGTTGTATTTTGACTCCCTATTGCTTATTGAAAAATGAACTGTTCGGTAAAATCTATAATTTTGTATCTTACTCCTTATGAAAATTGCTAGATGTTAAATAGTTAGATCAAATAGAAGGAAGGATATTGAGATGGAAATAGGGAACAAGGAGTAATAATTAAACAACTTCTCTCACCTAATACCCGAATACTTATCTAATAGTTTGATATTTGGTTATACCGAATTAACTTAACTATAAAAATATATTATTTGAGATTTAATTTAATTTACAGCTTGTTTCATATAAGTGAGCTACATCTTTGGCAGGCAAGATGCCCGCACTACAAAGACTTTATTTAAACCCCGTCCGATCGGGCGAGGTTTTCTTAAATATTTGTACTTCATATAGCACTAAATCTGCTGTATCTCTTTGTTTTTGGCAAGTTTTCTGTTCTGCTTAACTTCAAGTTCTCAGGCAACTCCTTTGCACAAATGAAAAGTAAGTGTGTAATTCTAAGGCATCCTTTCGGTGCGGAAATGCTACGCAAAAAGAATGTAAAGCGTACTCAATAAAGTTATACCAATCTCCTAAAAACAATGTTCTACTTATTGAACACTTCAATTATCAAATAATAAGTCAGGTTAAGTAATATTTTTAGCAATTATTTGTATGAGGTAAACATATCTTATTCGTTATTTATCTACTCCATCTTTACCATTAACAAATATTTATAACTGTATTTTCCTCCTGATTTAAGAATAGCGAATTTGATCTTATACTTAAGATAACTTCACCCAACCTATTCCTCCTTGAAGAAGGAGACAGGAGACAGGAGACAGGAGACAGGAGGAAAATTACATGGGGATTCTCACCCCAAGTAATTTTGAACACCGTGTAGACGGTGGGGTATTAAACCCACAAAGAAAATGATAACCAAAATTAAATAATTCAGGATGTAAAATTTCCGCTAAAATTTCTAAAGAATCGACTAATCTCGGCCCTGGACGATTAAAATAAGAATTACCATCTGTAATGTAAACTTTCCCCGATTTAACTACAGGTAAATCTTGCCATTCTGGACGATTAATTAACTCCATAGTATCTTGGCGAGTACGTTCTAAATCAAAACCACAAGGCATGAAAATTATAATATCTGGATTAGCAATTAATAACTCTTCCCATTTTAACCATGGAGAATGTTTTCCCACTACTCCAAATAATGAATTTCCCCCAGCTAACTTAACTAATTCTGGTATCCAATTTCCTGCTGCCATTAGCGGATTGCTCCACTCAATACAAGCTACTTTCGGAATTTCACTAACTGGTAAATTTTGAGTTTTTTCCGCGCAAGCTTTAACTCTATATTTT
>NZ_JAAHGK010000855.1:0-3422 GCF_010672505.1 Okeania sp. SIO2B9
TTTACTAACTATTTCTAACTGGATGACGAATCCAGAAATGGGATTAGCTAACTTAATTACAACACTGGGAGAACAAACAATTGTTGCTGCTAATACCATCCCTAATCCTTGGCCGACAATTCACGAACGAGCAAGATTAGGGAAAGTTCCTGTAATGATGTATCACGATATTTTGCCCAAGAAAAAAGTTTCCTTTGATGTCACAGTAAAACAATTTGAAAAGCATCTTGAATTAATTCAAGAAAGTGGAGCAACACCCATTAGCTTAGACCAATTAATTCAGCATTTACGCACAGGAGAAGCATTACCAGAAAAACCAATAGTTCTGACATTTGATGACGGATATATTGGTCATTATGAAATAGTTTATCCCCTACTCAAAAAATATAATTATCCAGCAGTTTTCTCAGTATATACAGACAAAATAGAAGGCAAAATAGTTGGTCGTTCTACTCTCACTTGGTCACAATTGCAAGAAATGGCAAAAAATTCATTAGTCACAATTGCTTCCCATAGTGTTACTCATCCCAAAGATTTAACTAAATTATCTGACCGAGAACTACAAGCAGAAATTTTCAAATCAAAGCAAATTTTAGAGAAAAAATTAGGAATAAAAATTAACTATTTTACTTATCCAGAAGGTAAATATGATGAACGTGTTAGTGCTTGGGTAAAAGTAGCGGGATATGAAGCAGCACTAACAATGGAAAATAATAAAAATATCTTTAGTAATGAATCAAAAAGTTTATTGGCAATAGACCGCTTTGGTCAATCAGGATTAAAAAAGGCAATTGCAAAAACTTTTGGTGGATTACAATTACCTCCCTGGAAATTTGGGTTTGATTTTACTGGTCAAATTATCAAAAATGAAATAACTCTTCAAGGAATTCCATTAATTTTAATTTCTGGAGGAAAACCAATAACTATTCATGCAGATAGTCGGTATCAAGTTAAAGATATTGTGGCAAAAAACGAGGCGATCGCTGGAGTGGATGGAGTATTTTTTTCTCTGGAAAAACTAGATTCTAACAAAGTAATTGGTCCGATTTTTAGTCAGAATACAAAAAAATTTGTGCCTGGAGATAACTATGACAACAATAAATTAAAGAATCGTCCGTTAGTATTAATTAGTGATGATCAAGTAAATTTTATTCCTTTTAATCCCGAAAATCACAATACAATCAAAGGCATAAAAGCAGAGATGCCAAATTTTACAGATGCTTTTGTGGGAGCTGCATTTTTAGTGAGAAATTATCAACCTCAACCACCAGAAAGTTTTGGTGAATTATTCAAGTTCAACGAACCTCGTCACCGAGCATTTTGGGGTATTCATCGTAGTGGTCAACCTATCATTGGTGTATCTTATAAAAGAATTGGTTCCGTTAAACTTGCTCAACTTTTAGCACAAGTAGGATTTCGGGATGCAGTTATGTTAGATTCTGGAGCTAGTACGTCTCTAGTTTATGAAGGTAAATCTTTAGTCAGGTATACTCCACGTCCTGTTCCTCATGTAGTGGCTTTAGTTTCACCAAAGTCAGCTTCCAAATCAACTTGTGTTGTCGCTCAGTATTGATAAATAAAAGTCAATTATTAGATTGAAAAAATGATTAACTAAATCAATATAAATTCATATAGCAGTCGGAAATTATTTACTGCTACATAACTAATTAGCATTCAGAATATTGCTAAGGCAAAGCTACCTCACCAGTATTAAAAATGCTATACTTGTTAAGCTGACTTTTAAAAAAGTTAATATTGAATCAGCATTAGAATTAACTTTAGCAGAAGTTTGTCAAACAATGAATTGGGATTTTGGAGAAGCATGGATTCCTGACCCAGAAGCTACAATGCTCAAATTTAGTAGAGGATGGTATTCTAGTAATAGTAATAACGGTACTTTACCAGCAGCTTTAAAATTTCGACAACAGCATCAAATTATTACCTTTAACTCCCAAGAAAGCTTACTACAAAGGGTGTGGAATTCTCAGCAAACAGAATGGGTAAAAGATATTTATCAGGAAAAAGATTCAGTTTTTATTTGTTTTAAAATTGCCGAAAAAATAGGTATTAAATCTGCATTGGGAATACCGATTATTCTAGATAAACAGGTTTTAGCTATCTTAGTATTTTTCCAGAAATTTTCTCAAACATTAGATCAAAATTCTATACAGTTAGTTAATGCTGTGGCAACTCAGTTAGGTGGATTAATTCAACGTAAAAAATCTGAGTTAGCTCTGAAAAAAGCAAACCAAAATTTAAAACTAATTGCCAGTTTTGATATTTTAACTTCTTTGGCTAATCGTCGTACATTCGATGAATATTTTCATCAAAAATGGGAGCAACTTAGACAAGACAAAAAATATTTATCTCTCATCCTTTGTGATGTGGATTATTTCAAATATTATAATGATTTTTATGGGCATCCAGAGGGAGACAAATACCTCAAAAAAGTTGCTCAAGCTATTAGCAAGGTAGCTAAATTTTCTACAGATTTAGTCTGTCGTTATGGTGGCGAAAAATTTGGAGTTATATTACCAAATACAAATATTAAGGAAGCTTTACGAAGAGCAGAATTAATTAGGAGAGAAATCAAAAGGTTTGAAATACCTCACGCTTGTTCAAAAGTAAGTCCTTATGTAACTGTAAGTTTAGGAGTAAGTAGCGTAATTCCTACGTTACAATTATCTGTCGTACATGATTAATAGATGCTGATCAGGCGCTTTATCAAGCAAAAGAACAGGGACGAGATTGTGTTATTGCTCATAGAATTAATTATGTTTGTTAGGAAAGAAAAAATCATATAAGACTCAGGTATAATTTTTTTTGTTTCCCCTACTGATATTAAATACTAAAATTTTTGCTACAAATACTTAGGCTGTTTCAAACAGTCAGGAGTCAGTAGGAATAGCCTATATATTATTTAGCTAGAGTCAAACTCTGTTTTTAGTAAAATCTATATTTCTAAGTACAGTCTTTTAAGCAGGGAAATTATTCATAGCGTTCTTTTTTATAGTTCATATGATTACTAAATTGAAGTGAGGTTATTCAACCTGATTTGAGATGATATGAAATACGAAAAATAATGGTAGAGTTATTTCACAAAGGCTGAAAGTTGAACTAGAGAGTCAAAGATCAATTTTATCTGAAATACAAGTAATGATCTTTTCCCTTATGGATTTAATACACTACCGTCACACTGTTTACAAGCTTGTTGGGGTTTGTATAGGTAAAGTTGCAATTTTTCAGTATCCCCATGCACTTTTTCCTTCTCTCCTAGGATATAACTAAAGCTTTCTTCCTTCTTCAAAACTAATTTATTCAAAATTAATATCAGATATTTCAATACACCCTTGAATTTAATTATTAGATTTAGTATATATTTCCATTATAACTCCTACGAATGAGCCAAATATTCCTCCAAT
>NZ_JAAHGK010000856.1:0-3420 GCF_010672505.1 Okeania sp. SIO2B9
TTACACAACGCCAGTTGTGTAGTATCTCCAATTATCTCATAAGAAATTGTAGCAGCAGTATTATTTGCAAGTTTGATATTGACCAAACCATTTACAGGTTGAATAATGCCAATAGGCAATTGTCTTGTTCCAGGTAAAGGAGCTGTAGAGTCATTAACAATTAATTGTTTTGGGGGTTGACTAGGCTGAGTTTGAACAGTATTTGATGGTGATACAGTAGAAGACGGTTTCTCTGGTGAAGGTTGTTTTGGGAGTTGACTAGGCTGAGTTTGAACAGTATTTGATGGTGATACAGTCGAAGACGGTTTTTCTGGTGAAGGTTGTTTTAAAGGTTGAGAATCAAAACGAGGCAACTGTGCTAGGCTAAGACTAGGTAAAGTTATACTTGATAGCAATATAATTATCAGCCCACAAATTTGCTTGTTTAGTCTGGTATTTATGCTGAATAACTGATTCAAAAACTGCATAATTATTTGCCTAAATAATCTAATTAGTTAAATACCTATTATGATATCAGGAAAATGTTAGAGTAAATTGTTTATGAAAAGTTACGATTGGATTGTAGTTGGTGGCGGAATAACAGGAGCAGCTCTCAGTTATGAATTGGCAAAAAAAGGTTTTACCGTACTCCTGTTGGAAAAATACCCTACTTTAAAAGGTGCAACCCGTTATAGTTATGCTATTTTATCCTACTGGTCTGGTACTACAGATTTGACTAATCAACTTTTTCAGGAAGCAAAAGAACGTCATCATTATCTATCTGAAGAATTAGAAGCAGATACACAATTTCAAGAGTTAGATTTATTGCTAACCATCGCCACCGAATATGACCCAAAAAAAATAGCTACTAATTTCTCTCAGTGTAATATTGTACCTCGCCTAATTAGTGTCCAAGAAGCCTGTGAAATGGAACCCTTACTAAATCAAGAGGCGATCGCAGGAGCTTTAACTGTTCCTAGCGGTCATGTTTCCCCAGAAGCAACAACTTTAGCCTACTGTCAAGCATTTACCAAAATAGGAGGTCAAACTGAAATTGCAGAGGTAACGGGGTTAGTAAAAACAGGCGATCGTATAACTGGAGTCCACACAACTACTCAAACTTATCACGCTGCCAATGTAGTAATTTGTGCTGGTGGAATTTCTCGTCATTTCCTAAAATCAGCAGGCATCCCCACCCGTGTTTACTTCACCCATGCCGAGATGTTAGAAATTCCTCCTGTGGAATTGCAACTAAATACTAGCGTTTTAACAGCAGTACAAAAACGTTTTCAATGTGAAGCTGCTACAAGTACAGTTGAGTTTGAGCAAATGTGGGATGAACCTGGTCACGAATTTGTGCCATTTAGCTTAGATGCTGGTGCAATTCAATTTAAAAACGGTAGCATCAGAATAGGTCAAATTTCCCGCGTACTCACGGACCCCTACACTAAAATCGATCCTACTCAAAGTGAAGTTGCTATGCGAGCAGAGATCGGAAAAGTTTTACCTGCATTAGAAAATTTACCTGCAACCTGGCATCACTGCTTAGTAGCATACAGTGCTGACGACTTACCCCTCATAGGAGCTATTCCTCATCTAGAAGGGATACATATTTTTTCTGGGTTCAGTAGTCCCTTTGTATTTGTACCTCCCCTAGCTAAAAGATTCGCTAATTATGTAGTCGGAGAAAATGATGAAATTATCAAGCAATTATCTCCTCATCGCTTTATCTAACTAATAGACATCTGGTGAAAAATAATAGACTTTTTGCAGAAGTAGGCAACAGCGGTGCGACCCCGCGTCGGCGTCAGACGCAAGGGAATGCGCACCAAGAGAGGCAACAGCTCATCTGGCAACAGGGAAGAAAATTTCTGAAAAAAAACACAAAAAATGATCCATAAGTGTAATTTCCACTCCTATGTCTAATTAGTCCTCTTCATAGTTATATCCTTACCTACATTCCGTAATCTTTTTATGTTACAATGATGGCTCGTTTTAAGCGAATTGTTGAAAAGCATTTAGCAGGTGGTAAACCAACAAAACCACTATTAGATGTGAACTGTCATCATAATTATGCGGAAAAAGAAATACATTTTGGGGAAGAAGTTTATGTAACTCGTAAAGGTGCTGTGCGAGCACAGGAAGAAGATTATGGAATTATACCCGGTTCAATGGGAGCAAAATCCTTCATTGTCAAAGGAAAAGGAAACCATGAAAGTTATTGTAGCTGTAGTCATGGTGCTGGCCGAATGATGTCTCGCACTCAAGCTAAAAAACGTTTTTCTGTTGATGATTTAGTGAAGCAAACTGAAGGAGTAGAATGCTGGAAAGATGGAGGCGTTATTGATGAAATTCCTAGTGCTTATAAGTCTATTGAGGAAGTGATGAATCAGCAAAATGATTTAGTAGAAGTTGTAGCAACTCTTAAACAAGTTGTTTGTGTCAAAGGCTAATTTTTCTATATTTGTTTGCTTGTCTACTTTGCTTATTTGGAAAAAACCCAAAAAGCCTGTTTCTCAAATTTCGGAAACAGGCTTTAATCAATAATAATCTTGGCATCGAGCTATTTTTAAATGGGGGAACCCCCAAAGTATCTTTAGTTTCTTTGTACTGGATCGCTGTTGTTATTTTGTTTGTCTGAGCAATTGAATTTCCTCTTGCAAGGTTTCGAGTTCTTCTTGCTGTTGTTTAACAACCTTAGTTAAAACTGCGATAACATCCATAGTCTTAACTGCCTTGTATTCGTCAGTAGTTATTAACTCTGGAACCTCTTAAGCAATAAAACCAGCATTCAGAGTTTTACTATGATCAGCAATGTAATTATATTTGACTGGGTTGAGGTCTGCTAATATATCAACTGCCTCTTGACTGGACAGACTGGCGATATTTTCTTTTAATTCTTTCGATGAACTCTGAGAAACACTACCTTTCAACCTCAGGTTTCCATTTGGCCAAAAAACAGCTCTTAGGTTTGTAAATTTATAACCTCCATACTAACATAGCAACAAAGTTACTCATTCTATCCTCCTCAAAAAAATTGGACTGATTAGCAAGAAGATATCAATAAATTAAATATTCTAATATATACAAATCTAATATATACAAAAAAAGATGGCAATCCACTACTGCCAAAAACAACAAAGCATCTTTCCCATATATCAGAAAGATGCTTCGCTAAATATTACCCTGGCATCGAGCTATTTTCACATGGGGCTACCCCCAAAGTATCTTCGCCAGCACTACATTTCACTACCGAGTTCGAGATGGAGTCGGAGTGGGTCTATAGCCTCATAGACACCAGGAATACAGGAATCAAAGAAACAAAGAAGGCTGCATAGTCAGAAGTGAAAAGAGAAATGAGGTCAAGTCCTCGGTCTGTTAGTGTGTCTAGGCTGCATACATTACTGCATTTCCACCGAACACCTATCAACGGGTAGTCTT
>NZ_JAAHGK010000857.1:0-3416 GCF_010672505.1 Okeania sp. SIO2B9
TGAGACAGGAGACAACTCACCCCTAACCCCTCCCAGGATGGGAATACAGGAGACAACCCACCCCTCGCCCCTCCCCCTCCCAGGAGGGGAGAAATGGGAATGAGCGAGGAGGTAGAAGTCAGAATTGTCCCTCAAGTTTTCTGCCATAATCATCCCAAAATACTAGCTTTTTGAGCTTTTTCCACCAAAAAGCTGGTACTTTTTCCAGACCTAAAATTGCTCAAACCAATATCAGTCAAGACTTTCAGATTTAATCAGCAAACCCTAGTTATATCATGTTCCCCTCCGGGGGAGCTACGAATTGCGGATAATCAGTTATAAAAAACCTTCTGCCTTCTAACCTTGCTCTTTCCCTTCTGCCTTCTGCCTTTTTTCCTCCAAAGTGTAACTATTCAACCGGACATGATATTATTTGCTCTTACTTGCATCAATTTATTGAAATTCTCTGCTGAAATTCAAGAAAATTTCTTCACTTGAAGAAGGAGACAGGAGACAGGAGACAGGAGACAGGAGACAGGAGGAAAATTACTTGGGGTTAGAATCCCCATGTAATTTTGAACACCCCCGTTGACGGTGGGGTATTAAACCCACAAAGAAAATGATCAAATGGCCGAAACCTTTGCCTGTTTTCCCCATCTCCGCGTCTCCGTGTCTCCGTGTCCCCGTGTCTTACCCCCACCAACCAATTTTTTCAGCAAACCCTAATTACTTCAATATCCCCCACTCCTCTACTCCCTCACTCCCTTAAGAAAATAAGTAGTCATATCTCCTTTCCCTTTGATTGAAACTTTACCCCGCTGTTCAAATACAAATTTTTTCTGGAGTCGCTGATATACAAGACTGGTAACTTGAATTTTACGAGAAATACCAGTAGACTCCATCCGAGACGCAATATTGACAGTATCGCCTCATAAATCATAGATAAATTTAGTTTGACCAATAACTCCAGCAATCACAGGTCTCACATGGATACCAACTCGCAAATTCAAAGGTTTTTCTAACCGATCACATAGATTGGCAAAACTAACCTGCATATCTAGTCCCATATTAGCGATCGCCTCCAAATGCTTATCTAGCTGAATTAGCAAACCCCCAACTACCATATAAGCATCCCCAATAGTTTTGATTTTCTCTAAATGATGTTTTTGAGTCAGTTGGTCAAACTTAGAAAAAATCAAATTCAGAAAATTTACAAGTTCAATGGGAGAAACATTGGAGCAAAACTCAGTAAACCCCACCAAGTCAGCAAATAACACACTCACATCATCAAAACTATCAGCGATCGCCCTTTGTTCTTCTTGTAGACGTTGAGCAATTTGAACTGGCAAAATGTTTAGCAGCAACTGTTCCATTTGTTTTCGCTGAAACTTTAAAGCTTCCTGCACCATTTTCCGCTCAGTAATATCAGAAACAGTACCCTCGTAATACAACAATTTGCCCTGAGAGTCATGTACAGCACGAGCATTTTCAGAAACCCAAATTGTCTGACCATCTTTGCGATATGCTAAGGACTCAAAATTATATACAGCATTATCTACTCTCATTGCTGCTACAAATTTTTGCCTGCGGTTAGGATCGTAATCAAGCTGTCGAGAAATATCTTTAATATTTTTGAGTAACTCTTCTGGTGAATGATAACCATAAATTCTTGCTAGTGCCATATTTGCACTAATAATATCAAATTTCATATAAGCATGATGAAGTGTTATACGATTTTTAAAAGCAATGATGAAGTGTTATACGATTTTTAAAAGAGAATACAGCAAATTTCAGGATAGTGAGGTACAGTTGAAAATTAATCTATAATTTTGATTCATTCCTTGTCCTCAGATACCGTGTTCCCTAAAAGCATAAAATTTTGTACCTGATCAACTTGAAAACTGCTGTATTACAAACTGTGTAGGTAAGGAAGAAGGAAAGACTGACGTTGGATAAAGTAAGAAAAAAAAGCAATAAAATGATATGTTTTATTGCTTAATTATATCGATAAGTTTTGACAGCAATATATAAATTATTATCAATAATCTCTATGATAACATGATATACATGATATAATAATTGCTGATCAATAAAATTATACCAAATTCAAAAAAGGTAGTTACACGATTAATCTCTATATTTCCACCAACAGACCAAACTACTGTAGCAATATTTTATGAAACTGGTATTATACTAATTGACACTACGAAAAAAAACACGCTCATTATATATTCTCTCTCCTCTCCTCATCTCTATTATTTTTAGCAAACATTTATCAAACTGGTATTATATTCTTTGGAGTACAATAGAGTACAACTAGTAAATAAAGTGTCACAAAAAAAAGACGATAATGAAATTATCGCCATGATTAAAAATGAAAGTAGAGAAAAAAATGTCTTCAACGAGTGGTTTTATCCCTTTGTTGACGTCTACGATCGCGCCACTCAGCCGCCGTTAAATATATCACACCTCCAGTAACAATTAACATTAGTCCTGATGCTACTATCGCCATAATATTTACGACTGTTAATTCCACAACTCCTCCTCAAATTTTAGATTTTTTCTTTTAGATTTTATCAAAAAAAAATGCTTTAGAGTAACTAAACTATATTTAGGCGTTGGTGAATCAAGCTATGAAAGCTAAATTTATAAAGTATAAAATGCTTTTTAATTAGTATTTAGGCGATCACCATTTAAAAAAATCATAGCCAAAATCACCAACGCCTATATTTACATAAAAACATTCTCCAAAATAATTATTTCCATATACAGAATGTAATAAATAATTGTTCTTTCTCTTCTTCCTTATTCCCTCTCATATCATGTCCGGATAATTAGTGATCAAAACACTTTCTGCTTTTCCTCTTTTTTCTTCCCTCCTGACTCGGTCTTCCTGACTACTCGATCATTATTTATAAGTATTCAAACGGACATGATATTACTTCTTCCTTCTGCAACTACAACCCAGGTCGCTCTTCTAAAATTGTAAACCTAACATGATTAATTGCCAAATTACCAATTGAAATTTTTTCCTTATTAACAGGTATCCCCTTACTTTTCAGAGTTTCAAACTTAATTCCTTTACCAATTTCCACATGATACCAAGCTAAACCCATAAAAAACCTTAACGGATAAGGGCCTCCTTCTTGTAAATCATCAGGGTTTGATTCCATAGGAACCCAACCAAAACCAGGTAGATAAAATTCTAACCAAACATGATTAAATTCTGGCTCTAAAGGCACACTTTTTCTATCAGCAAAAGCTGGACATTTATAGCGACCCACTGTACGACAAGCAATATTATTTAATCGTGCCAAAGCTAACAATAACCCTACATATTCTCCACAAGAACCAACACCTCTTTCTAATACAATATCTGGAGTATCAATCTTAGTTGTTACTCCATAAGAAAGTCGATCGTAGACATAATTCCGAAT
>NZ_JAAHGK010000858.1:0-3413 GCF_010672505.1 Okeania sp. SIO2B9
TCGCCACTTCGGTCGTATAAAGTTTCACCTAAAGCAAAAAGCTTTTGCCTGAATTCTTCAATGTGCTGATTTAACTGGTCATAATTATTTTCAGTTCTTGAGTTAATGAGAACTTGCTTGAAATGTTCATAGCTTTCTTCAAGTTCTGTTGCTAACTGTTCATCAATAAAATCACCATGTTCTTTGATAGTTGCTTCGTAATTGTATAGAAGAGTATCTGCCTGATTTCTCAATTCTGCTAATTTTTGTTGTTGAATATCTTGTTGCGCATAAATTTCTGCTTCTTGTTGCATTCGTTTAATTTCTGCTTCATTCAAACCACCTGTATTACTAATTTCAATACTTTGTTCTCTACCCGTTCCTATATCTAAGGCCTTAACTTTCAGAATTCCATTAGCATCAATATCAAAGTTAACTTCTATTTGAGGTATACCTCTAGGAGCTGGAGGAATTCCTTTGAGTAAAAACTTACCTAAACTTTTATTATCTTTAACCATTGCCCGATCCCCTTGAAGGACATGAATTTCTACAGAAGTTTGTCCATCCACGGCAGTAGAATACATCTGAGAGCGACTGGTAGGAATTGTAGTATTCCTTTCTATTACCTTGGTATATATTCCCCCTAAAGTTTCTAACCCCAGGGATAAAGGAATCACATCTAATAGCAAAAGGTCTTTAACTTCACCACCTAAAATACCAGCTTGAATTGCTGCTCCCGATGCCACAGCTTCATCGGGATTAACGGAAGTATCAGGAGTTTGAATGTTAAAATAATTACTTATTGCTGCCTGAACTGCTGGTATTCTAGTAGACCCTCCCACCAGAATAATTTTGTCTATCTTTTCTGGTGTTATACCAGCATCTTTCAGAGCTTGTTCTACTGGTTTAATCGTACTTTTAGTAAGATTTTGTATTAATTTTTCAAATTGAGCACGAGTTAATTGGGTCTCCAAGTGTTTTGGCCCTGTTTCGTCAGCAGTGATAAATGGTAAATTTATATTGGTAATCTGGGCAGAAGATAGTTCTATTTTTGCCTTTTCTGCTGCCTCTCGGAGTCTTTGTAGCGCCATTCTATCTGCCGATAAGTCTGTGCCTTCCCGGTCTATAAACTCTTCTACCAACCAACGGACTAAATAATTATCAAAATCATCTCCTCCTAGATGGTTGTTACCGGAAGTTGCCTTAACTTCAAATACGCCATCTCCTAACTGTAAAATCGAAACATCAAAAGTCCCACCACCAAGGTCAAATACCAAAATGGTCTGGTCTTGGTCTTGCTTATCTAAGCCATAAGATAAAGAAGCAGCAGTTGGTTCATTGATAATTCGCAGCACTTCCAGACCAGCAATTGTTCCTGCATCTTTAGTTGCTTGTCTTTGTGCATCTGTAAAGTAAGCGGGTACTGTGATTACTGCTTGAGTAACAGATTCTCCTAAATATTTTTCAGCATCCTGCTTCATTTTTTGCAGAATCATTGCTGAAATTTCTTGAGCTGTATAATTCTTGCCTCGTATCTGGATATTTACAGTATCATCTTTACCCTTAATACAGGTATATGGAACTCGGGAGCGCTCTTCTTCTGTATCGTCCCATCTTCTGCCAATAAACCTTTTGATACTGTAAACTGTATTTACTGCATTGTTTACTGATTGTCTCTTTGCTAGTTGGCCAATTAAGCGTTCGTTCCCTTTCGCAAATCCCACAATACTTGGTGTTGTACGCCCACCTTCTGAGTTGGAAATTACAATTGGTTTGCCCCCTTCTAAGACGGCCACACAACTATTAGTTGTCCCTAAATCAATGCCAATGACTTTTCCCATAGTGCTTCGGCGTTCTTAAATAGTCAAAAATATTTTGAGTTTTTTTAGTAAAGTTGTATTCAGAACAAATCAAGTAATCTCGGTAAGATTTTAGATTGAAATTTTTACACTTGTATTTTCTTTTAGCTAATTTTGAATAGTGTGAATACAACTTACTAAGTGTGGTGATTAAACAAAAATATGGAAGTGTTTTAACATATCCAGGGGTTGAAACACCCTGGATTTTGTGGTTTGGCTACCGCATAGAGGGATAAACCCGCTTATGGTTGAAACCTGTCAACAGACTCCTAGACTCCTCGGCATAGATCAAAATCTAGCTGTGAGGTTACTTTTTTTTTTAGCTTTGAGAGTGGTTTTACTCAAAATGCTGGAGCAATAAATCGCTGCTTTAGCTGCCTTCTTACTTTTCGGTGTCAAATGCGGAGCTAACAGCTTTCCTAGGAAATATCATTCCCGTCTCCTATCTACCGGAGTTTAACTCCAAACAGCTAAAGGTCATGGCGACAAACCTTATTCTTAATCGCATTCAACAATTATACCAGACGTTGAAACCGGGATTTCTCCAGCGTGTAGTTATTCTACCAGGGGATAAATCTTCTGGGAACTTTCGGACTGCCATTTTTTACCTTTAACCTTCTGGATCAGTTTGAGTTTCTTCTGTAGATTCTACAGGTTCTGGAGCTGTGGCTACTTTTACCATGGCGTGTCGGAGGACACGATCTCCGAGAGTATATCCCCGCACTAACTCTTCTGTCACAGTTCCTTCTGGATATTCTGTTGTTGCTTCTCGCATTACTGCCTCATGTAGATTTGGGTCAAACTCTTGACCTTCTGGACGCATAGGAGAAACTCCCAGTCGTTTCAGAGTTTCTACCATTTGCTTATAGACAGTTTGATAGCTCTTGTGGATATTCATTTCTCCATCATTAGCTGGTTTAATCTGAGAACGAGCACGGTCAAAATTGTCAATTACTGGTAATAATTCGATGATTGTGGAGCACTTGACTTGTACATCCAGTTCTTCTTTTTCTTTTTGTGTACGTTTACGGAAGTTCTCAAAGTCTGCGGCTAGTCTTTTGTATTGAATATCTTTCTCTTCTAGCTGAACTTTGGTAGTTTCTACCTGAGTTTGCAGAGATTCATTTGCCTCTTTTAAAAGGACTATATTCTGTGACATTTGCTCGAAGTTTTGTTGGTCTGTATTTACAGAACCATTATCTTCAGATACTTCCTCAATATTTTCAAGTTTTTGAGATGAGTCTAATTCTGCGTTTGCCTCAACCACTTCCATATTTTCATGTATTTCTTGATTTGTTGTTTCTGCTGATGGTATCTCTCCTACCATTTAATTTTCTCCTGGATACTGACGGTTGTTACTGCTTTTAATTTTGCTTTTTTCCTCTGATTTATTCAGAATAAAAAGCACTATGGAAACACTGATTTTTAACTGGGCTATATAATTATTACCACCTTTAAACTTATTAGTTATCAGGTTTTTAGCGCCAAGCTTATAAGCTTAATATTAGCAAGTATAGTGGTTTATAGAAATTATAGGGTACTTAATTTTTTAGCAAAATACCTAAACAACTTCGT
>NZ_JAAHGK010000859.1:0-3411 GCF_010672505.1 Okeania sp. SIO2B9
TCTCGAATGTCTTCTTGAGTTAATTGATACTTAGCATCGACGCTTACTATTGGTTTATAAGATGCTGGTTCTTGCATCTTACAGTAATAATTAAAAAATAACTTTTTTCCACCTGATTTGAATGCTACCCAAAACATATGATTATTCCACCCTGTAGGCAATTTATCCATCAAACTTTTAGGTAACAAGGGCTGAAGAAATTTCAGTTTGACCAGTACAAAAACAAATACCAGCTTCAGACGATACAAAAAGTGCGGTTCGTAAATCATATTTTTTAAGCTTTTGATTTGACTAATCAACTAAGTTTTATATTCAATTACAGAAAAATCGGCTTGAGTTGGGGTATGGGGCGAATTGTACTTTCTACTGCAATCCCATTGCGTAAGGCCAACAGTAATCCTGTCGCCTCCATGTAGCTATTGACACGATATATCTTGTGTCCCTGAGTTTCAATTTGTAGTTTTTCAGGAGTAATATCGTATTTAGTAGTATTATCTTTGACTAAAATTATGGGAACCCCTTGGTCTAGAGACGCTAAGAAAGGTATATTTCCCACTGTAGTTTCTGGCATTACCACTGCGGAAATATTCTCTACGGATATCCTAGTTTCACCTGCTGCTACAGGAGTATCAAATCTTACGGGGCGAGGAGAATTAATTAAACCATTCATGGGAGAACAAAGATATGCACTAGAAATTAATTCTGCTCCATCTCTGGGATCTACTAATTTACCAAATCCCGTATGTTCCCACTCTAATAATAATGGAGCATGGGCAGCAGTAAAGGGATAAAAATTAGTCGTCATGTGGGTCAGAATTGCTTCCGCACCCCCCCAGGGATTGGCAATAGATTCTCCTCGGTAGTAAGCTTGACGCACTTTGTCATCTACTTGCAAAGTGGTCATTAAAGCTACTGCTCCAACGGCAGAATTTTCCACCACATCTAGAGCTTTTATCAACTCATCCATACCTTTAAATTCCCCAGAAGCATTACCATACTGGGAATAGGTACAGGTGGTTTCAACAGAACCACCCGTTACAACTACAGGGTCGATATTAATTCCTCCCACAGCACGCAAGCCATTTAGAGCGTTAATAACATTGTTTAAAAATCGCTCATCTCTTGGCTTTTCAATAATTGCTGCAATGTTTTTGCGTTTCTCAGGAATTACTCCAATATTACCCAGTAGTAATTGACAAATCAGATTTCCTTCTAAATAAAGAACATTATCCTGAGCAAAATAGATATCCGATGCTGTAACTGCATTGGGATTTGTTACCAGATAGTCACAAGCGGTTGCTAACAGATTGGTACTGGGAGTAGCGTCTCCCGCAAAACCACCAATTTCTGCTCTAACTCCTGTAGGAATAATACTAACTGCTACAAACGGCTTATTAGAAACTCGCTGACGAATATTAATGTCTAGTAATGATGACCAAACTGGCTTTCTGTCTGTATCGATAAAGCTTGATTCAAAGGTGAGGATATCTCCTTCAACTTTCGTTAAAATTAAGCGAATGGGAATGCCTGGTAAGGGAAATTGCCCAATTTATTGGGCAATTTCCCTCCAGGTGCGCTGTTGTGGAGGACATTGAATTTCAAAGTCTTTGGTATATACTTGAGACATTAACTAAACGTTTTAAGATTAACTTGAAGCAACATAAATAATTATAATCTAAAGTCAACTAAATAATTACAAGTTGAGGAAAAATTTCTTGATGCTCCTGCAACCAACAAAAAAAAGTTGTAATATCATGTCCGCTTGAATACTTACATGAAAACTGCTATAAATTGGAATTTGTCTTCCCAATACCCAATCTCAGCTTTTAGCGGATTGGGTTTGTTGAACGATTGTCATATTCAATCGCCCAGGGAATAGAGATAGCGATAAAAGTCAGAGTGCTGGAGAGACTAGAGACAATATTGGCATTAGTGATTTTTGCGTAACCGCTGAATAATTCGGGGTAAATCGTTCAATGACAAGCCTCAAATGGAGTAAAATCCTTCTCGAATAGGTAGTCCGCCCCCATTTATTGAGCGGTTACATTTTTGCTATGATTTTTTTTTGGGAAATTGGGTTTGTATTAGATACCACTAAGGTATTGGCATCTGTCTCCAACAAACCCGGTTTCTTGTAACACCAGAGTGATTATTTCATAGTTTGATTCACCAACACCACAACATTTACCTTTGGAAAACGTAAAACTTATTGGATTGATCAACCCCTAGAGACTTAAACCCGACTTCAGTAAATGAATTAATCATTTCTATTTCATCGAAAACGACCAATTTTACAGATTGACGTGAAAGTATTTTTTCCTCATTGGAAAATGTATACCACTTTGTCATATAGTCACCTGAATAGTTGATTTCTTGAGAGTAAGTAATATCTTCTGATATTGCTTTTGAATAGTTCTTGTGTTCTCCCTGAATTGAAATAATTAGTAATCCATCGTCTTCTAATAAATTGTAGAGTTTACGCAGTAGGCTAAGATGATCTAACTTATCATCGCAGTAACTATATAATCGATACTGCCCGCTATCTTGGTGTGAAATACAGATAGTACCACCACTAGAAATGATAGATTGGAAGGACTCATTTTCTGGATAGTCTCTAATGTCTAAATTTAATAACTTGACATTGTAATCTGACAACCTACGCCGAGCTTTGACAAGCATTTCTTCAGAAAAGTCTACTCCTGTGATCTCGTAATTCTGAACTTGCAGCATTTGTTCAGTAAGTAAACCAGTTCCGATACCCACATCTAAGATTTTTGTTCTGCTTCCTAAGATAAGTGCCAATGAGTTAACAAAAGCTTGATGATCGTAATAACCTGCTTGCATCAATAAATCATAAAATTGAGCAAGTTCTATGTATTCATTCTGCTTTCTAATAGTAGCTGAAGAAGCTTGATCTATATTCGACATATTTTTGTTAGTTCCTATTCAGTAAATTGTACGTTGTGGTAGCGATAGTCTGGAAGTTCCAGATTCGAGGGGAGTAGTGGAATCGATAGGATAAGGGGTTCGTCACCCAGATATACAACTGCCTGAGAATACATGGTGTCGTTGTTAGGTGCGCCACCAAGCAAGTTGGTGGGATGAATCCTTCAGTTTCCGGAGGTAGATAAATTGGTTGACCGTACCCTCATTCAATATTAGGTGATGCTTGTAAGCTCTTGGCATATAGCTCTTGATTGATTGCATTTGAACTGGTAAGTCATGACAAAAAGTTTTTGATAATTTAGAATCAAAATTAACCCAAGATAGCAGACAATCAGGATATTTCAATATTTATTAATATTTGTCTAACTTTGTTCAATTATTCGGCTTCAGTAGTTAGCCCCAAGAAAAGGCATAGATAAATGCCTGCACTCCGAGGGTATATGCGTATTCTTCTTCCTAATCAAA